>NZ_JBQCXF010000077.1:0-11065 GCF_051956635.1 Neisseria sp. P0022.S010
AATTAAGGATTACTGCAATGCGCGATAAAATCAAACTGGAGTCCAGTGCTGGTACTGGTCACTTCTACACAACTACTAAAAACAAACGTACTATGCCTGGCAAACTGGAAATCAAAAAATTTGACCCGGTAGCCCGTAAACACGTTATTTACAAAGAAACTAAATTGAAATAATCCGGTTTCTTCCAAGAAAAAGCTCCTGTTCTGCAGGAGCTTTTCTTTTTTATTTCCCGATTGGTTTGGAGGCTTGTTTCAAATGTGTATGCAAGATATTTTTGAATTGCTTTAATAAGAGGCAAAATAAAAGAGCGTGTATCCATTGGGGTCACGCTCTTTTATTTTTCAGACGGCCTGATAGGGGATAAGCGGTCTTAAATCATGAATAAATATTCAAAAACGACTTTAATGATCGACCTTGATGCCTTGATTGTCGGAATGTTGTTTTTTATCCAGCTCTTTTTGCAAGGTATCGCATGGCGTATCGCAATCGCACATTTTCTTCATACCGAGAGAGGAAATGCCGCCGCAGCTGCCTTTAATGGTGCGTTTGGAGAAAATATAGCCGACTGCCATGCCGAGGATGACAAGGATAAAGATACCGAAAGTAAGGAGGAGGGTTTTCATGTGTGTATTCCTGAAGGTTAGTTTAATAATTTTTTGAATGCGCTGGACATTTCAGTATGGTAGCCGCCTTGCGGAGTTCGGATGATAAGGAAAACGGCGAGATTTTCTTGCTCGGCAAGTTTAAGTGCTTCGGTTTCTCCGAGGACGAATAAGCCGGTTGAAAGGCCGTCTGCAAGTGTGGCGTTTTCAGCTACTACGCTGATGGAAGCAAGGTTGTGGCTGATGGGTTGTTTGGTTTTAGGGTTGATGATATGGGAAAGGCGGCGGCCTGACTTATCAACATGGAAAATGCGGTAGTCGCCGGACGTAGCCAGTGATTTATTGTCCAATGGAATGGTAATTTGGGTGGCGCCTCCTTGAACGATATTGGGCTGCTCGATGCCGATACGCCAAGGGTTGCCTTGCGCATTGTGGCCTTTGCCATGCAACTCACCCCCGATTTCTACCAAATAATTGCCGATATTGAGTTTTTCAAGTTCGGCGGCGGTTTTATCCACGCCAAAGCCTTTGGCGATAGAAGATAGGTCTAAATAGACTTCGGGATGGGTTTTGGCAAGTGTAGGCTGCTGTCCGTCTTGGGAAAGTTTGATTTTGTCTGTGCCGACCATTTCTGAAGCATGTTGGATTTCTTGCGCAGTCGGTTCGTGCGTGATTTCTTTTTGCGGGCCGAATCCCCAGAGGTTGACCAAAGGACCGACGGTTACGTCCAGTGCGCCGTGCGTCAGTTTGTTTAAACGCAAGGCTTTGCCGGTTACATAGGCAAAGTCTTGGGAAATGGGCATGGCTTGATTGACGGTGCGCAGCTGGTTGAATTGGCTGATTTCGGAATCGGTCTGGTAGGTAGACATTTGCCGATTGACTTCTTTAAGTGCGTCATCAATGCGTTTTTGTATTTCGGCAGGGGAGGGGAGTTTGTCTTGGCCGTCTGAAAGATATTTGACGGTATAGGTCGTGCCCATGGTCTCGCCTTGCAGGGTAATGGTTTGTTGTTTTTCGGGTTGGCAGGCAGAGAGTGTGAGTGCGGAAACGATGGCAACGGTACAACCGATTATCAGACGGTAAAACGAATTGGGAAGAAACGACATAAGGGATTTGCGGATTATTTTTTAAAACCTTTATTGTATCGTAAAAGAAAGGTTCAGGCCGTCTGAAAGTATGGTTTTCAGACGGCCTGGCAATAAAAAAAGGAAGAAACCGAAGTTTCTCCCTTTTTGTCTGTTAGCCACCGAAATCGTCCAAGAGGATGTTTTCGTCTTCCACGCCCAAGTCTTTGAGCATTTTGATCACGGACTGGTTCATGATCGGAGGGCCGCACATGTAGAATTCGCAGTCTTCCGGTGCTTCATGGTTTTTCAGGTGGTTTTCGTAAACCACGTTGTGAATGAAGCCTGTGTAACCGTCCCAGTTGTCTTCAGGCAATGGGTCGGACAGGGCGACGTGCCATGTGAAGTTCGGGAATTCTGCTGCGAGTTGGTCGAAGTCTTCGACATAGAACATCTCGCGTTTAGAACGTGCACCATACCAGAAGGTAATCTTACGTTTGGAGTTCAAACGTTTCAGCTGGTCGAAAATGTGGGAACGCATCGGAGCCATACCCGCACCGCCGCCGATAAATACCATTTCGGCATCGGTATCTTTGGCAAAGAATTCGCCGAACGGACCGGAAATCGTTACTTTATCACCGGGTTTAAGCGACCAGATGTAAGAAGACATTTGTCCCGGAGGCGCATCGGGTACGCGCGGAGGCGGCGTGGCGATACGCACGTTCAGCATGATGATGCCTTTTTCTTCTGGATACGAAGCCATGGAGTAGGCACGCAAAATCGGCTCGTCCACTTTGGAAACGTATTGCCACAGATTGTATTTGTCCCAGTCTTCGTGATATTCCTTGGGAATGTCGAAGTCTTTGTAGGCAACGGTGTGCGGCGGGGCTTCGATTTGGATGTAGCCGCCGGCACGGAAGGGAACTTCCTCGCCTTCGGGAATGGCAAGCTTGAGTTCTTTAATGAACGTGGCTTTGTTGTCGTTGGAGATGACGGTGCATTCCCATTTTTTCACGCCGAACACTTCTTCCGGTACTTCGATGTCCATGTCGGTTTTGACGTTGACCTGACAAGACAAACGGCAGCCTTCGCGTGCTTCGCGTTTGCTGATGTGGGACAACTCGGTCGGCAGAATGTCGCCGCCGCCGCTTTTCACGACAACACGGCATTGGCCGCATGAGCCACCGCCACCGCAGGCGGAAGGAACGAAGATGCCTTGGCTGGCAAGCGCACCCAGCAGTTTGCCGCCGGCAGGCATCGTCAGCTCTTTTTCGTTATTGACTTTGATGGTGATGTCGCCTTCGCTCACCAACTTGGATTTGGCAAACAGAATCATCAGTGCCAAAACCAAGACGATGACGGTAAACATCACGATACCTAAAATAATCTCCATGCCGATTCCTTTCTTATAACTGGATGCCGGAGAACGACATAAACGCCATTGCCATCAGGCCAGCGGCGATAAAGGTAATGCCCAAGCCTTTGAGGCCTTTAGGGACATCCGAATATTTCATTTTTTCGGTAATGCCCGCCAAAGCGACAATAGCCAAAAGCCAGCCCAAACCTGCACCGAAACCATATACAATGGACTCGCCGAAGTTGTATTCGCGTTGCGCCATAAACGATACGGCACCGAAAATTGCGCAGTTTACGGTAATCAGGGGCAGGTAGATACCCAATGCGTTGTAAAGGGCAGGGACGAATTTGTCCAAGAACATTTCTAAAATCTGCACCAAAGCGGCTATCACGCCGATGAAGGTGATGAATTTCAGGAAGGTCAGGTCCACGCCTTCAACCAGCGCGCCGTCTTTCAACAGCGAGTAAACCAGTTGGTTGGCAGGGACGGACAGGCCGAGTACGAAAGTTACAGCCACGCCCAAGCCGAATGCGGTGGATACTTTTTTCGATACCGCCAAGAAAGTACACATGCCCAAGAAGAAGGACAGCGCCATGTTTTCAATGAAGACGGATTTCACAAAAAGGCTTAAATAATGTTCCATGTCTTATTTCTCCGCCTGTTCGGGTTTCCATGTGCGCAAACCCCAAATCAAAAAGCCGATGATGAAGAACGCGCTCGGTGCCAGCAAGAAGAGGCCGTTGGTTTGATACCAGCCGCCGTCCTGTACGGTTTGGAAAATGGTGTAACCAAAGAGTTTGCCCGAGCCGATCAATTCACGGATGCTGGCGATGATAATCAGCATCATGCCGTAACCTGCGCCATTACCGATGCCGTCCACCAGGCTTTCCAGCGGCGGCTCTTTCATAGCGAAAGCTTCGGCACGACCCATCACGATACAGTTGGTAATAATCAGGCCGACGAATACGGAGAGCTGTTTGGACAATTCATAGGCATAGGCCTGCAACAATTGGTCAACCAGCGTAACCAGTGACGCGACAATCGCCATCTGCACGATAATGCGGATGCTGTTTGGAATGTAGTTGCGCACCAGCGAGATGAAGAAGCTGGAAAAACCGGTTACCAAACTGACGGAAATACCCATCACGATGGCCGTCTGAAGTTTGGTGGTAACTGCCAGCGCCGAACAAATACCCAAAACCTGCAAGGCAATCGGGTTGTTGTCGATAAAGGGTGAGAACATCAAATGTTTCAAGCGTTTCATGTCAGCCATTATTGTGCTCCTGCTGATTTCAATTTGTTCAGGTAGGGGATATAGCCGTTTTCGCCGAACCAGTAGTCGAACGAACCTTGCACACCTTTAGACGTCAGCGATGCGCCGGAGAGGGCGTCTACGCCGTGTTCTTTGTCTGAACTTGCGCCTTTGCCGACGTGCAGGGCAAATTTGCCTTGTTCGTCAAACAGTTTTTTGCCGACGAATTTTTTTTGCCACAGAGGGTTGCCGATTTCGCCGCCCAAACCCGGGGTTTCACCTTGGTCGTAGTAGGTAATGCCGTTGATGGTGTTGCCGTCAGGTTGAATGGCGACAAAACCGTACATGACAGACCACAAACCGTTGCCGTGCATAGGCAGGATGATTTGGCTGACTTTACCGTCTTCGCCTTTTACCAAGTAAACCTCAGTGTATTTGGCACGGCTTTTGATGCCTGCCAAATCATCTTCAGGTTTGATTTGGATGCTTTGGGCAGGGTCTTTGCCGGCAACGCGTGCGCTGAAGTCTTTAGGCGCATCGGCGACGTATTCGCCGGTTGCCAAGTCCACGACACGTTGCTCGATACGTTCGGCAAAGGTTTTGCTGATGTCGGTGTTTTTATCCATCAAACCAGCTACGCTCAAGATATAGCCTTGTTTGTCTTGGAGTTTTTGTTTCTCTTGGATGGGTTTCAAGCCGACGACCGCACCAGCAACGATGATGGAACAAATTAGGCTGACAACCAATACCACAATCAGCGTGCCGCTGAAGCTGTCTTTATCGAATTTCTTAGCCATTGCTGCGCGCCTTTCTGCGTTTGATGTTCGCTTGTGCGACGAAATAGTCGAAAATCGGGGCAAACAGGTTGGCAAACAGAATCGCCAACATCATGCCTTCGGGGTAAGCAGGGTTGACCACACGGATCAACACGCACATCACACCGATAAGCGCGCCGTACCACCATTTGCCGACATTGGTAAAGGAAGCGGAAACCGGGTCGGTCGCCATAAACAGCATACCGATGGCGAAGCCGCCGACGACCAAGTGCCAGTACCAAGGCATGGAGAACATGGCGTTGGTGTCCGAACCGATGAAGTTAAACAGCGAAGACATCGCAATCATACCGATCATCACGCCGGCAATGATGCGCCAAGAAGCGATGCGGGCAAACACGATAAACGCGCCGCCGATTAAAAGTGCCAAAGTGGATACTTCGCCAATAGAACCGGGCACATTACCGATAAACGCATCCATCCAAGTGATGGATTGATTGGTAACGGCGTTTTTCAGACCTTCTGAACCGTGTGCCGCCCACTGAGCCAACGCAGTTGCGCCGGAATAGCCGTCAACCGCTGTCCAAACGGTGTCACCGGTAATATTGGCGGGATAAGCGAAGAACAAGAAAGCACGGCCTGCAAGAGCAGGGTTCATGAAGTTTTTACCTGTACCGCCGAATACTTCTTTCGCAACCACAACGCCGAAAGAAATACCCAAAGCGGCTTGCCACAAAGGCAGGGTAGGGGGAACGATCAAAGCAAACAGAATCGAAGTCACGAAGAAACCTTCGTTGATTTCATGTTTACGTACAGTAGCGAACAAGACTTCCCAGAAGCCGCCCACAACAAATACAGTCGCGTAAATCGGCAGGAAGAAAATCGCACCGAACAGCATTTTGCCCAACACGCCCGCTTCAGACGACATATTGATACCCAAAGCGTTGGCAAGGGCGTAGTGCCAGTCGTTGGCGATGCTTTGTTGCAGCAAATCAGGCGTCAGCGCGCCGAATGCCTGCGCGCCGACGTTGTACATACCGAAGAACATGGCGGGGAACAAAGCCAGCCATACCAAAATCATCATGCGTTTGGAGTCGAGCGCGTCGCGGACGTGTGCCGCTTTGCGCGTTACCGCACCGGATGTGTAGAAAATCGTCGCCGCAGCTTCATAGAGGGCATACCATTTTTCATGTTTGCCGCCCGGCAGGAAGTGCGGTTCAATTTTTTCCAGAAAATGTTTCAAGCCCATAATCAGCCTTCCTTCTCAATAGTTTCCAGCACCTTGCGCAACAGCGGGCCGTATTCGTATTTGCCCGGGCAGACGAAGCTGCACAAAGCGAGGTCTTCTTCGTCCAATTCCAAGCAACCCAAAGCCTGCGCGCTGTCGGTATCGCCGACGATTAAATCGCGCAGAAGCAAGGTAGGCAGGATGTCCAGCGGCATCACGCGCTCGTAAGTACCGATAGGCACCATGGCGCGGTCGCCGCCGTTGACGGCTGTCGTGAACTTGAAGAGTTTGTTTTTCAGGAAATGACCGAGGGTTGTGCGCGTGATGGAGTATTTGTCCGGTTGTGGCGCAACCCAGCCGAACAGCTCTTTGCTGCGGCCTTCTTCGATAACGGAAATCTGATTGTGGTAGCGGCCGAGGTAATCGTGCGCGCCTTGTGCAATCGCGCCATTCAATACTGAGCCGGAAATCACGCGGTTGTCTGCATCAACCAATTCGCCCGCAGTAATTTGCGATACTTTCGCACCTAAAACAGTACGCAAGAGGCGCGGTTTGTTGACTTGAGAGCCCCCCAAGGCAATTACGCGCTCGGTGTTCAGACGGCCTGTTGCAAACAAACGGCCAATGGCAATTACATCTTGATAATTGATGGTCCAAACGGTTTTGTTCGCACCGACTGGCTCGATGAAATGAATGTGAGTGCCACTCAAACCGGCAGGATGCGGACCGTCAAATTCATGTGTTTCGATGTTGGCAGCGTTTTCAGACGGCACGTCTGCGCCGGCTGCTTTACATACATGGATTTTACGTTCGGTCAGGCGGCTCAATACCAGCAGGCCGCGTTTGAAGTCTTCGGCGGCTTCTTTGATGATGACCGTAGGATCGGCAGCTAGTGGATTGGTGTCCATCGCATTGACGAAGATGGCGAATGGTTCGGCATCGACGGCAGGGATTTTGCTGAACGGACGGGTGCGCAGTGCAGTCCACAAACCGGATTGGATCAGGTTGCGGCGCACTTCTTCGCTGCTCAATTTTGCCAGCGCTTCAGGTGCGTAGCGTTCGAACTCGATTTCGTCGTTGCCTTCAACGGCAATCACGACTGACTGAAGTACGCGCTTTTCGCCACGGTGAATCGCGGCGATTTTGCCTGAAGCCGGAGCAGTAAATACTACGCCCGGATTCTTTTTGTCTTCAAACAGCACTTGGCCTTTTTTGACGGCTTCGCCTTCCTTGATTTTCATCGAGGGGCGCATGCCGACATATTCTTCGCCAAGCAACGCGACTTCGGTAATGGCCGGGCCGTCATAAATGACTTGCTCCGGTCTGCCTGCGATAGGCAGGTCTAAGCCTTTTTTTATCTTAATCATAAGGATGCGTTACTTTTTGGTGGGTTGAGATTCGGATGTCGGATTGTTTTTTTCAGACGGCATGTAATGCTTTGAAACAAAGGATGGGCTGCCTGAAAAAAGCAGAGGTTTGCTATAAAAACAACGAATAAACGCAAACAACAAAGCTTTAGATTTTATCAGGTATAGGCTGCTTTATGTCAGTTTTACGCTTATTTTTACGGGAAAAGTGGGAAAAAAGTAGGAATGTGTAATCGAGTGTTAAGGGAAATAATTTTTAACTGATTGATATTTAAACGCTATATTTGATGATATAGCTAAAAATAAAAGGCCGTCTGAATTTCAGACGGCCTCTAAGTTTAAAAGAGCTGCCAAACGAAGAAAACCATCGTATGCAGGGCAAACAGCGGTACCAATACAATCACCGACCATGCCATATAGCCGAAGAAGGAAGGCATCGGTACGCCGCGTTGTTCGGCAATGGCTTTGACCATGAAGTTCGGCGCATTACCGATATAAGTGAGCGCACCCATAAATACAGAGCCCATGGATACTGCCAGCAACGAATGGAACAGATGGCCTGTCATCAAGGCGTGGGCATCGCCACCGGCCATATTGAAGAACACCAAATAAGTCGGCGCGTTATCCAAGAATGCCGACAAAATGCCGCTCATCCAGAAATACATCACATTAATCGGATTGCCTGCCGCGTCGTGAACCAAAGAAACCACGGAAGCCAATGCGCCTGTTTCGCCGGCTTTCAAAATCGCCAAAACAGGTGAAATCGTAATGAAAATACCCAAAAACAGTTTGCCCACTTCGGCAATCGGCTCGAAGTTGAACTCATTGCCTGCGCGTACCTGTTTGGGCGTAATAATCCAAGATACGGCGGTCAAAGCCAGCAAAATGCCATCGCGCATCAGGTTTTGCAAGGCGTAATGGCTGCCCAAGATTTCAAAGCCCGGATGATTTGGTTTCCACAAACCGGACAGCAAAACCGCGCCGACTACACCGGCCAGTAACAGAAAATTCCATTTGCCGTAAATTTTGACTTTGTCTTCTTTATCGGAAGGAGCAGGAGCAAGGTGTTCGCTTTGTTCACGGTTGAAGTGTCGGCTGTCGATGATGTAGAAAACGGCCAGCAAAACCACAGAACTGATCAATACAGGCATCAGCATGTGTTTGACCGTCCACATGAAATCTACGCCTTTCAGGAATCCTAAGAACAAAGGAGGATCGCCTAAAGGAGTCAGACCGCCGCCGATATTCGCCACCAAGAAAATGAAGAAAATCACGATGTGAACGCGGTAGTGGCGTTTATGGTTGGCTTTCAAAAGCGGACGAATCATCAGCATCGCCGCGCCTGTCGTCCCCATGATGGACGACAAAGCCGTGCCGACTGCCAACAGGGTTGTGTTTAATTTGGGCGAGCCGTGCAAGTCGCCGCTGACAAAAATACCGCCTGAAATGGTATAGAGTGCCAAAAGCAACAGGATAAAGGGGATATATTCTTCAACCAACGCGTGGGCAACGGTATGTACGCCGGCTCCGAAACCAAAGGTTACGATAAACGGCGTTAAAAACAGCAGCGTCCAAAACGCTGTAATTTTGCCGAAGTGATGGTGCCAAATATGGGAGAAAAACAGAGGCCCGAGTGCAATAGACAAGAGAATCAGTGCAAACGGCAGACCCCAAAGCAGGCTTGCGGATGAGCCGTTAAAATCGGATGCCGCAGCAGGAAGGGCGGCAAGAAGCAGTGAAAATGAGAGATAGCGCATGGTATTTCCTTTTTATTCTGTTGCGCCGTGAGGAACTTCGTTGAGAGAGCACGGCGGTGAAATATTCAGGCCGTCTGAAAATATCCAGACGAACTGCGCGGTTGTGTCAGGGGAAAGTATAACGCAAAGCAAGTGTTAAGGGACGGTTTAGAGTATTGGAATCAAAAGAAATGTTGATACAAATAAAGGAATAAAAGCGATGGGAGTAGTTGGAAGTAGTAAAAAAATGTTTTTGAAACAGGAGCTTGAAACTTTAAAAATAATGCTATCGAAAAAATATTTTGAATTAATTTTAGCTAAAATTTACATTTGATTGAATAAATGGAGGCCGTCTGAAAAATGAGGATGAATAGGGTGTTTTAGTTCTTACTGATTGTTTTAATGGATAAATTGGGTATGAAAACAAAAAAAATAGGTAAGCGAAAATGCCCACCTGTTTTATTTTATGCCTCCGGCCGTAACCACATCCACACAGCCACGCAGCTACAGAAGACTGATGAAACGGCACCAATCCACCAGCGTTCTGGAAATTGCCAAAACATAAACAGGCAAGAAAGAGCCATCATGCCGATAGCGAAGAACTTTGCCTTGCGCGGCACGGCGCCGTTGTTTTCCCAGTTTTGTATGATCGGGCCGAAATAGCGGTGATGATAGAGCCAATTGTGAAAGCGCGGCGAAGCCTTTGCCCAGCAGGCGGCGGTCAATAAAATGAAAGGCGTAGTCGGCAGTAATGGCAGGAAAATGCCGATAATGCCTAAGATAAGCGACACTGCGCCGCAAAAAATCAATAAATAGCGAACCATATTCCCGTCACCAATTATTTGTTTTCAGACGGCTTGTGATGTGGAAATGGACAACGCGGAATGTCTAATTTATCCCAGCCTTCGTGCCCCATTTTTTCCAGCAGCGCGATATTGCGGTCGAAAATTGCCGAAGCGTCGGGAAATGCTTCAGCCGCTTTGGCAATACTGTCTTCACGAATCAGATGCAAGGTCGGGTAGGGCGAGCGGTTGGTGTAGTTGCTGATGTCGTCGGCTTCAGTGCCTTCAAATTGAAAATCGGGATGGAACGGCGCAATTTGGACAATGCCTTCCAATTCGTTTTCTACAACGGCATCGTCGGCAATTTCCAGCATTTGGTTGAAGGTTTCAAAATCAGGGAACAGTGTCGGATGAACCAGTAAAGTGGTTTCCAATTCCGAAGCAGGCGTATTGCCCAGAAGTTGCAATTCACGATCTAAGTCCTCAAGGAAACCGTCCAAATGACGGGATTCGCTGACAACGATGCGAACCAGGTTTTTAACGTGCGGCGCTTTGGCAAACGGGCAGAGATTCAGGCCGATAACGGCTTTTTCCAGCCATTGTTTGGTATGTTCTGAAACAGTATCGGTATCGAGATGGGCGGTGTCAGTCATAGCAAAAGCTTATGTGAATTATTCTTAAAAAGTATACAAGTGTATGGATGTTAAAGCAAACCATTGGAATTCAAAAGGCCGTCTGAACAACAGACGGCCTTTATCAGTTTCAAATCATTAATCCTGAACCAAATGAACCAAAGGCAGAGCGGTCGTGTTTTTAATTTCTTTCAACACAAAACTCGATTGCGCATCTTGCACGCCGTGGTGCGAAAGCAGCGTGTCCAAAACAAAATGGGAAAACGCGTTCA
>NZ_JBQCXF010000078.1:0-10963 GCF_051956635.1 Neisseria sp. P0022.S010
TCAAGTTTCTAAAATTAAAAGGAAAATTTAATGTTCAGCTTCTTCCGTCGCAAGAAAAAACAGGAAACTCCGGCTCCTGAGGAGGCTCAAGTTCAGGAAACCGCAGCAAAAGTAGAATCTGAAGTTGCTCAAGCAGTTGAAAATATTAAAGAAGATGCAGAATCTTTAGCAGAAAACGTTAAAGGGCATGTTGAATCAGTTGTCGAATCGGCTGTTGAAACTGCCAGTGAAACCGTCGAACAGGTTCGGGAAGCTTTAACCGAAATGCCGTCTGAAACAGTTGAGAAAGTAGAAGAACACGTTGAAGCGGCAAAAGAAGCGGCCGTTGAAACCGTCAGCGAGGCTCTTGAACAGGTAAAAGAAACCGTTGCCGAGATGCCGTCTGAAGTAGCCGAGGCTGTTGAGGAAGCAGCAGAACAGGCTGAAGCGGCAAAAGAAGCGGCTGTTGAAACCGTCAGCGAGGCTGTTGAACAGGTTCAAGAAACCGTTGCCGAGATGCCGTCTGAAGTGGCCGAGGCTGCTGAGGAAGCAGCAGAACAAGCCGAAGCGGTCAAAGAAGAAGTTGTTGAAGCAGTTAGCGAAGCTGTCGAGCAATTTCAAGAAGCCGTTGGGGAAACACCGGCTGAAGCCCCTGCTCCGGTAGAAGAACACAAGCTCAGTTGGGCTGCGCGTTTGAAACAAGGCTTGACCAAATCACGCGACAAAATGGCAAAATCGTTGGCCGGCGTGTTCGGCGGCGGACAGATTGACGAGGATTTGTACGAAGAGCTAGAAACCGTGCTGATTACCAGCGATATGGGCATGGAAGCCACCGAATACTTGATGAAAGACGTGCGCGACCGTGTCAGCCTCAAAGGCCTCAAAGACGGCAACGAATTGCGCGGCGCGCTGAAAGATGCGCTGTACGACTTGATTAAGCCTTTGGAAAAACCTCTGGTCTTGCCGGAAACTAAGGAGCCTTTCGTGATTATGCTTGCCGGTATCAACGGCGCAGGCAAAACCACATCTATCGGCAAATTGGCCAAATACTTCCAAGCGCAGGGAAAATCTGTGTTGTTGGCGGCAGGCGATACTTTCCGTGCTGCCGCGCGTGAGCAGCTTCAAGCTTGGGGCGAGCGCAACAATGTGACCGTAATTTCGCAAACTACGGGCGATTCCGCAGCCGTTTGTTTTGATGCCGTCCAAGCCGCGAAAGCGCGCGGGATCGACATCGTGCTTGCCGATACAGCCGGCCGTCTGCCGACGCAGCTTCATTTGATGGAAGAAATCAAAAAAGTGAAGCGCGTGTTGCAAAAAGCCATGCCTGATGCGCCACATGAAATCATCGTCGTGCTTGATGCCAACATCGGGCAAAACGCCGTCAACCAAGTGAAAGCCTTTGACGAAGCGCTGGGTCTGACCGGCCTGATCGTGACCAAGCTAGACGGTACGGCCAAAGGCGGTATCCTTGCCGCACTTGCCTCCGACTGCCCAGTTCCTGTCCGCTACATCGGCGTAGGCGAAGGCATCGACGATTTGCGTCCGTTTAATGCCAAAGCGTTCGTAGATGCCCTATTGGATTAAACAGACAGGCTGAGGCTTGTAAACGCAGTTTGCGGGGGTTTCTGAGCCGTATTTTGCAAAGATCTCGCCTTGCAAGAAGCGGGCGTGAAAATCATAGCGCAAGAGTAGCGGAAAATAACGGAAGGCCGTCTGAAAACCCTATTTCAGGTTTTCAGACGGCCTTTCTTTGAGTCTTACGGCTCGTCTGAATCAAACAGGCCTCGGCACGCATACAGCAGCCCTCCCGCCAATACGGCCAGACCCACCGCCGCCCAATACGCATCGGCATAGCCGACCGCCTTTGCCAGCCGCAGGGCGGCGAAACCGGCCGCGTAACTGCCGAGCAGAACCACGGAGAATTGCAGGCTGCTGTCGAGTGCGGCGGTGGCGCGGTCGGATTTGTCCATCACCAACGCCAGTATTACCGGCAGCAGCAGCGTGTAGCTCAGGCTCAGGGCGATGATTTGCGCGGGTGGCAGCCAAGGGTGGACGCGGGCAAGCGCGTCGATGGCGGTCATGGACACCAAAAGCGGCAGTTGCAGCGCGTACAGCAGGAACACGAGTTTGCGGCGCGGATAATTGCGCGAAAACCAGCCCGACAGCGGCGTAACAATCAGGCAGGCGACAGGAATACCCACCGCCAGAATTCCGCCCGTCTGTTTCGGGGAGAAGCCCAAATCCGCCAGCTTGGGCACAAAAGTCGCCGCCGCAAACGCATACGGTGTGGCAACGGTAAACAGCAAAACCAGCCACCGCCAGCCCGTTTCAGGCTGCCTCCAAAAGGAGACCAGCCGTGCCGCCAATGCCGTCAAACCGCCTTGTGCCGTCGGGCTTTCCGGCTCACGGTAGCACAAGAGTTGTAGCAACATCAGCAGGCTGAACGCCAGCATAAAGCCCGCCGCCGCCGTCTGCCCGTATTCCTGATACAGCCACAACACCAGCGCGCCGCCGATCATCTTGCCACCGCGCGCCGCCATCGTTTGAATCACGCCGCCGAAACCGCGTTCGCGGTGCGGCAAGACGATGCATGACAAGCCCAGCATCGCGCAGCCGTACACCGCCGACATTGCCGAGAGCAAAACGCAGCAGGCCAGAAGCAGCGGGAAATTCCGTGTCATGTCGGTGCAGGCCATCAGCCCGAACACCGCCGAAAGCCCCAGCGTCGCCGCCAGCAGCCAGCCGCGAAACCGTCCGAACCGCCCCGCCGGCCGCCGCTCCATCAGCGCGGCAAACAACACCTTCGCCGCTTCGATACCGCCGATTAAATGTATCCAGCTCAGTTGGTTCAGGCTGTAACCGTGGTTTTTCAAAATGGCGACCAGCGCGACCAGATAAAAACCGGTCAGCGTGAATTTGTAGGTGCTGCCGCCGATAAGCAGTAGCCAGTCGCGCGGGGCGGGGGATGCGGAGGTTTGCGGCATGGGTTGGTTTTCCTTGGGGCGGAGCGTGTGAAGGTAAAGGCCGTCTGAAAATAAAAAAATCAAGCGTGTGCAGCCGATTTGCGGCCGAAAAACCGCTATCTGTGTTTGCAGTCTTTTTCAGACGGCCTTCAACGCTTCTTCCGCCCGCAGCAGGGCGGTTTGCTCGTCGGCTTCGACGATGTAGTTCACGCCCAGCGCGGGGGCGAGTTTGGACGATTGTTCGCGGAAGAATGCCAGTTGCGCCGCGTCGGGTTCGATGAGGAGCATGGCAGCGCAGCGTTCGGCGAGTTGCGGCCGGTGTGTCTTTATCCATTCGATGTAGGTTTTGCGGTCGGCAATGCGCTGTTCGTCGCTCACCTGCCGCCGCATGGGGGTGCAGACGGTGGCGAAGCGGCGGTTTTGGTCTAACAGGGTTTCGAATTCTGCCAGCCAGTCGGCAAAGTCGGCGACGTGGGTTAGGTCGGTCAGGTAGATGGTGCCTTCGGGCAGGGTTTTGGCGGGGGTGAAGTAGTGCATGGGATTCCTTTGGGTATTGGGGAGCAGGCGCAGGTTGGATATTGATGATTAGATTTCTTGTGCCGTCATTAGCTTACGCGTGTCCGCTTCGCTACCTCCGTGCAGGCGGGAATCCAAATCTATCCGTATAGAAACTTATCGGATAAAGAAGTACCTTCGAGGCTTCATTCTGGATTTCCGCTTGCGCGGGAATGACGGTAATCGGTTGTTACGGCCGTTTCAGACGACCTTTGTTATTCCAGTAACCGTAGGTAGGGCATTGATGCCTGATCTACGATAGTTTCAGACGGCCTCCATCATTTCAGCCCCGCCTAAAACTTCCATTCCGCGCTCACGCCCACGCTTCTGGGGCGTTGGTAGAGTGCGTCTTGGCGGTCGGCGCCGGAAATGAATATGGGGCGACGGCGGTTGAACACGTTGTCGGCGTAGAGTGAGATGCGGCCTTGTTTGAAGTTGTAGGCGGTGTAGAGGTTGACTTGGTTGTATGCGCCGATTTTGCCTGATTCGGCATTGTCGGCGGCGGAGTAGTAGCCGCCGTAGAAGCGCACGTCGCCGCCGGCTTCCCAGCCTTTGTCGTTCAGGTATTTCACGCCGATGTTGGCGGTGTATTTGGGCGCGCGGCCGAGTTTGTTGCCTTCGATGCCAGTGTCGGGATAGCTTTTGATTTTGGTGTTGAGCAGCCCCAGTCCGGTGGTGAGTTTCAGGCTGTCGGTGGCCTGCCAGTCTGCGGCGAGTTCCGCGCCGTAGGTGTGGACTTTTTTGGCGTTGCGGATGACGACGGAGTTGATGTCGAGATTGAAGGGAAGCTGCATGTCGCGGTAGTGGTTCAGGAACAGGTTGCCGGAGAGTTGCAGGCGGCGATCTGCGCTGCGCCAGCGGGTGTACCACTCGTAGTTGTTCACATATTCGGGTTCATAAGTGTAGGTTACGACGGTGCGGCCGAAGGTGATGCCCGCGCCGCCCGGGTTGTAGCCGCGCGCGGCTTTGATGCCGCTGACCCATTGGTCGGTGGGTTTGAAAGCGATGTCGATTTTGGGCAGGAACACAGTCTGGCCTTTGTCTAAATCAAGGTGCAGTGCGCCGCTGCCGCCGCTTCGTTTGTGCGTTTCTTTTTCAAGGCGGGCGGCGGCTGTGATGTACCATTTTTCGCTGGGGCTGTATGTGGTTTCGGCAAACAGGGCGCGCACGCTGTTGCGGTCGTCAAAGGTGTTGCGGCCGCCGACGCTGCGGATATCCACCCATTCGTCTTGTTTGCTGCGGAAGTAGTGCAGTCCGGCAAGGCCTTTCAGACGGCCTTTGTTGGAAAAATGCAATACCGGCTCCCATTGCAGTTCGCGGCCTTTGAGTTCGGCGGGCACGCCTTGCGGGCTGACGGTCATCGGCAGGTGCAGCCGCTCGTTGTGGTAGTGGCCGTAAACCAGTTTGTTTTCCAGTTTCAGATAGTCGTTAAGCTGCCACGATACGTCCCAGATGCCCGATGTCGAGCCGGTTACGAACACGGGCTTTTCTTTTAAGAAACGGCGGCTGGCGGTATTGCCCATGATTTCGTTTTGCGGTGCGCGCGAACGGATGTGGTTCAGCGTCAGGCGGCTGTAAAAATCGGGATGGTTTTCGGGCGTGAGCAGGAGTTTGAAGCGCACGTTGGTGTTTTCCACGCGGCGCGGGTTGCCGGTCGGCTCGTAAGACACGAACGGCTCGTAACTTTCGCGCTGCTGCCGCTCCGCGCTCAAGCGGAAGGCAAGGTTGTTTTTTACAATCGGCCCGGACACTACGCCGGCGATGTTGCGCGTTTTTTGGTTGCCCAAACCCAAGCGCAACGCGCCTTCCCATTCATCGGTCGGATCTTTGGAACGCATCACCACCGCGCCCGCCACCGCGTTCTGCCCGCGCACATGGCTTTGCGGCCCGCGCAAGACTTCCACTTGCTGCATGTCCCACAGCGACTGCGTGCCGAAGGCGAATTCATTGTAAGTGGCGGAGCGGCCGTCTATAGAGAGGTTCAGGCGCGGCCGCGTGCCCGCGAAAAACGCCACCGCGCCGACGGCGGGTCCCGAGCCGTCTACGCCGCGCACGGTCGGCAAATCGTTGCCGCTGCCCAAGTCCACCGTGTTTACGGTCTGTTTGAGCAGGTCGGTCGCGGAAAGGTTGTGGCCGCTGCGGTCGATGTTCGGCGTGGTGAAAACGCGGTTGGACGTGGCGGTTTCAAAGCCGCTGCGGTTGGTGCGTTCTCCGGTGACGACGACTTCTTCCAACTGCACTTGTTCCGCATCTTGCGCCGTATCAGTGGCATAAATCCATTCGGAGGCGAAAGCGGCGGCAAGCAGCAGCGGCAGGCGGCGGAGGGTGGGTTTCTGCATTTCCTTATCCTTTCAGACGGCATACACCGGGGCGGATTGAACATCAGGCAATCCAACCGATCCGGCAGTATGCAAATATTTGTTGTTTACACATTTACATAAAACAAACTATTAATGTAAAGTATAAGAAACAAAAAACAGGAATGCAAGTATTTATCATTCACTTTACATCCCCCCTTTTTATAGTGAACCATCTAAAAACAATTCCCTCTCCCATTCGGCGGGAGAAGGTTGGGGAGGGCGATTCTGCGACTTTTATGAATTTGGCCTGCTAAGCATCCGACAGCCCTCATCCATAGGGTGGAGCGGAGGGATAAGGAAAGAGGCCGTCTGAAACGCCGCCGTATTGCCATTACCACCGTGGGGAAATATGATGAGTATCCGACTTGCGGATAACTTTAATGAAAACCCTTTATGAACAAAATCAAAACCTTTCTACCGTCATGACCGCCAGCAAACAACAAACCATCGCCGACACCGCCCGCCGCCTGTTCCGCGAACACGGCTTTTCCGCCGTATCCGTAGGAGGAATCTGTACCGAGGCCGCCGTCAGCCGCGTTACTTTTTACAAATATTACAGCGGCAAAAACGCGCTCTTGCAGGAAATCGTTACCGAGCAGAAAAACCGCGTCCGTGCCGAATTTGAAAATCTGCTTGCACGGCAATGCAACCTGCGGGAAGCCGCCGAAGCCGTTTTTGCCCTACAAAAACAATCGTTTGAAGAACTCTATTCCGCCGCCTTCCTGCGCGACATTGAAGAGAACACCGATTTGGAGCTGGAGCGGTTTTTCCATGAGTTGAACAAAGAAAAATACGCCTTTATGCGCGGTTTCTTCCATACCCTGCAACAACGCCGCCTGATTCAGCCCGATTTGCCGGTGGAACTCATCGACCTGTTCATCCGTCAGGCGGATATATTGATGCGCCATCCGCAACTGGCCGCGCTTTATGCCGCTGCGCCGCAAAAACTGCCGCAGGATATATTGGGATTGCTGCTGCACGGTTTGGCAGGGGAGGAAGGTACGGGTGAGGAGATTGATTTTTTGGGGAAGATGAAAGGGATTTGCTGAATTTCTCATAAAACGTCGTCTGAAAACGAATTGTCGATTTTCAGACGACGTTTTAATCCTGTCCGAATTGCTGGAACTGATTAACCGCCAACTGACCAAAAAAAAACCTAAAAGTAGAGAAAGCATCCGCCGCCGTCATTGACGCCACCATTATCCAGACCACCGGCAGCAAACAGCGCCAGGCCATAGAAGTCGATGAGGAAGGACAAGTCAACGGCCAAACCACACCGAGCAAAGATGAAGATGCCCGTTGGACAAAGAAAAACGGCCTCTACAAACTCGGTTACAAACAACATACCCGTACCGATGAGGAAGGCTATATCGAGAAACTGCACATCACTCCCGCCAATACCCATGAGTGCAAACACCTGTCGCCTTTGTTGGAAGGACTATCCAAAGGCACGACCGTCTATGCCGACAAAGGCTACGACAGCGCGGAAAACCGGCAACATCTGAAAGAACATCAGTTGTTGGACGGCATTATGCGCAAAGCCCACCACAACCGTCCGCTGACGGAAGCGCAAACCAAACGTAACCGATATTTGTCGAAAACCCGTTATGTGGTCGAACAAAGCTTTGGAACGTTGCACCGTAAATTCCGCTATGCCCGGGCAGCCTATTTCGGGCTGATTAAAGTGAGTGCGCAAAGCCATCTGAAGGCAATGTGTTTGAACCTGTTGAAAGCGGCAACAGGCTAAGTGTGCCTGTTGCCGCCTAAAAGGCGGCCCGGATGCCTGATTAATCAGGTATACAAGGATAATTAAGGGGGTATTTGAGTAGAATCAGTGGATATTTGAAACAAAAACAGCCGAAAACCTGTGTTTGGATTTCGGCTGTTGGAGGAAAGGCTTTTTTGCAAAGGTCTCAGTCTGTTAAAAAGGCCGTCTGAAACCCAAAATCAGGTTTCAGACGGCCTTTATCAGACGGCCTTTATTTATTTTCAGGTTTAGTTTTTCCGTGCGGTAACAAACTCGGCCAGTTGGCGCAGGCGCAGGGCTTTGTCGCCGAATGGCTCGATCAGGGCAACGGCTTCTGCAATCAGCGTTTCTGCGTAAGTACGCGCGGTCTGCAGGCCCATCAGTTTGACGTAGGTCGGTTTGTCGTTGTCCGAGTCTTTGCCGGCGGTTTTGCCCAATGTTGCGGTATCGGCTTCGCAGTCCAATACATCGTCGATCACTTGGAAAGCCAGGCCCAATTTGGCGGCGTAGTGGTCTAAGGTTTGGATTTGAGCCGGTGTTAAGTCCGGGCAGGAAAGTGCACCTAAGGCTACGGCCGCGCGGATGAGTGCGCCGGTTTTGAGGCTGTGCATCTGTTCCAATTCGGCCTGATTCATGGCTTTGCCGACATTGGCAAGGTCGATGGCTTGTCCGCCCGCCATGCCGAGGCTGCCGGATGCTTGGGCCAGCGTGGACAACATGGCAAGCTGACGTTCGGCAGGCAGGCCTGTCGGACGGCTCAGTACATCAAAGGCTTGGGTTTGCAGTGCATCGCCGACCAAAAGGGCGGTTGCTTCATCGTATTGCACATGGCAGGTCGGTTTGCCGCGGCGCAGGCTGTCGTTGTCCATCGCCGGCATATCGTCGTGAACCAGCGAATAGACGTGCACCATTTCGATGGCCGCCATCGCCTGCTCGACGGCGTTTTGGTTTGCTTCGCCCAATTCAGACGCAGCAAGCACCAAGAGCGGGCGCAGCCGTTTGCCGCCGCCGAGGGTAACGTAACGCATGGCTTCGTGCAGCGTGTGCGGCACTTGGCTTTCAGACGGCAAAAAATGTGCCAGCAGCAATTCAGTTTGTGCTTGGGCTTTTTGCTGCCATGTTTTGAGTTCATTCGCCGGGTTCAAGGTTCAACTCCTTCAGTTCGCCAGCATCCAATACTTGCAGTTTCTGCTCGACTTCCGCCAATTTGGTTTGGCAGTATCTGACCAATTCGTTGCCTTCCTGATAGGCGGCCAGAGCGTCTTCCAGCGGCATTTCGCTGCTTTGCATGGCCTGGGTCAGGGTTTCGAGGCGGGATAAGGCTTCTTCAAAGGATTGGGGGGCGTTTTTTTTCATGGTTTGAAATGATGGGCAGAAAAGGGGAATTGTAGCATTTTTAGATGATGAAGGCCGTCTGAACGGGGGTGAAAACGAAATCAAAGATTTCTGTTTCTGCGTTCAGACGGCCTTTTTTCAAACGAAATAACGTTATCAGCCCGGTAAAACGGCTTTTTGATAGTTGAGCGCGATAAACTGCTTCTCGGCATCCAGTTCGGTGATTTTGAACAATGCCTGCGATTTAGGCAGCGCGTCAAACGGAATACCGGTCGCGCGCGTTACCAGCGGCAGGCCTTCAATGCGGACGAGGTCTTCTTTGAGGATGGTGGCCGTCAGCTCGCTTGTGCCTTGCTGTTGCAGATAGACGAGGCTCCAGTAGGCTTCCATTTGGCGTTGGAAGTCGGCGTAGGCCGTATAGGCGGCATCAAAGTCGCGCAGCGCGGCGAAAAGCTCGGCATCGCTGTTTTGATACAGCGGCTCGGCAGTGTCATCGATCAGGCTGATCAGCTGCTTTTGGTTGATGTAGTCGGCGGCACGGCGCAGCGGCGAGGTAAACCAGCCGTAATGCTGCACGCCCATGCCGATGTGCGGCTCGGATTTGGTGCTCATGCGCACTTTGCCTGCCGGTTGGACGCGGAAAAGGCCGGGTAGCTCGTTTTCGTCCAGCATTTGCGCCCAAGTGCTGTTGGCAAGAATCATCATCTCGCTGACCAGCGTATCGATGGGCGAACCGCGTTCGCGGCGGACGACGGATACGTTGCCTTCCTCATCCAATTCGATGCTGTAATCGTATTGCGGCGCACGGTCGGGCTCGTATTTGCCGCGTGCTTTTTGCAGGGCGATGGTAAATTGATAGAACCAAATCAGGTCTTGATGGTGGGCGAACATCATTTCGCCTGCTTCGTCCAAGCCCGTTTCGGCGTTGAAATGCGGCTCGATGGTTTGGATGCGCAGGTTTTCGGCGATATTGACGGTTTCGATTTTGCAGGTCGGCGCGCCGACGTTGAACTCGTTGTCCACATCGAAATAAATGCTGACGGCAGGACGGTATGCGCCTGCATCAAGGCTGAACGCGGCAATCCAGTTTTCTGGCAACATGGTAATTTTGCCGCCGGGGAAATAAACCGTGCTTAAGCGTTCCATGATGTTTTTTTCCATTTTGTCGCCTTGTTTAATGGCAAGCGACGGCGCGGCGATGTGGATACCGACGCGTTTCATGCCATTGCCCAAATCGGTCAGGCTTAAAGCGTCGTCCACTTCGGTGGTCGATTCGTCGTCAATGGAAAAGGCGGTAACGTCGGCTTTGGGCAGGTCGGGCATTTCAGGAAGCGGAAGGTCGGGGAAGCCTGTTCCTTTCGGGAAATATTTGATTTCAAACCCGTCTTGCAGGTATTGGGGAATGGACGTAATGCCGCCCGTTTTTTTCGCCAGTTCGTAGGCGGAGATTTTCAGCTCGTCGGCGGCTTTGGTAAAGGCTTTGTAGGTCAGCGACTGCTTGTCGGGCGCGTGTAAGATGGTTTTCAAATCCGCCGCGATTTCAGACGGCATCTCGCCGCGTTTCAAGGCTTCCGCCCAAGCATCAATTTGCGCGTCTTGCTGTTTTTTGCGTTCGATGGCGGCAAGCGCCTGTTTCAAAGTTTCTTCGGGCGCGGCTTTGAACACGCCTTTGGCTTTTTTGTAGAAATACATCGGTGCGGCATACAGCGCAATCAAAGTCGCCGCCAGCTCGGTTTTGGTCGGCGCATGGCCGTAATATTCTTCGGCGATGGCTTCGGTGGTAAATTCCTCTTCGCCGCATACTTCCCACAATAAATCGGTGTCGATATCCGCCGCCTGTGCCTGCGCGTTCTCCAAAAATGCCGCTATATCGCCGTCAAACTCAGCAAAGACATTGTTTGCCTTCACTTTGGTGCGTTTGCCGTGTTGGGTATCGACTTGGTAGGTGGCGTCGTTTTTTTGGACGATGGAGGCAACTTTGAATTGGCCGGACTCTTCGTAAAAGATATTCATTTTTTTAGGAT
>NZ_JBQCXF010000079.1:0-10836 GCF_051956635.1 Neisseria sp. P0022.S010
CTAAAGTTGCCCCTGAATTAATCGGCGGCATCAAAGTAGAAGTGGGTGATCAGGTCTTGGATTTGTCCGTACAAGGCAAACTGAATGCTTTGTATGCGACTATGACAAATTAGGAGAGTTTTCATGCAGCTTAATCCTGCTGAAATTAGCGATTTGATTAAAGCCAAAATCGAAAATCTGTCCGTCAATACAGAAGTGCGTACCCGTGGTACCGTTGTTTCTGTTACAGACGGCATTGTGCGCATTCATGGCTTGTCAGACGCGATGCAAGGTGAGATGCTCGAATTCCCCGGTAACACTTTCGGTCTGGCCATGAACTTGGAGCGCGACTCCGTCGGTGCCGTAGTGTTGGGTGAGTACGAACACATTAAAGAAGGCGATACAGTTACCTGTACCGGCCGTATTTTGGAAGTGCCGATCGGTCGCGAATTGGTTGGCCGCGTAGTTGATGCATTGGGTCGTCCTATCGACGGTAAAGGTCCAATCAATACAACTTTGACTGCTCCAATCGAAAAAATCGCACCGGGTGTGATTGCGCGTAAATCGGTTGACCAACCCATGCAAACCGGCCTGAAAGCCATTGACTCTATGGTTCCGGTTGGTCGTGGCCAACGTGAGCTGATCATTGGTGACCGTCAAACCGGTAAAACTGCCGTAGCACTGGATGCCATCGTTAACCAAAAAGGTACAGGCGTTATCTGTATTTATGTGGCTATCGGTCAAAAAGCATCTTCTATTGCCAACGTAGTGCGCAAATTGGAAGAGCATGGTGCGATGGAACATACTATCGTGGTTGCTGCGACTGCTTCTGAAGCCGCTGCGCTGCAATACATTGCTCCTTACTCCGGTTGTACCATGGGTGAATTCTTCCGTGACCGCGGTGAAGATGCTCTGATTGTATACGATGACTTGTCTAAACAAGCCGTTGCATACCGTCAAATTTCCCTGCTGCTGCGCCGTCCACCTGGCCGTGAAGCCTATCCTGGCGACGTATTCTACCTGCACTCCCGTCTGTTGGAACGTGCAGCCCGTGTCAGCGAAAACGAAGTTGAAAAACTGACCAATGGCGAAGTAAAAGGCAAAACCGGTTCTCTGACTGCATTACCGATTATTGAAACCCAAGCCGGTGACGTATCAGCATTCGTACCAACCAACGTAATTTCGATTACAGACGGCCAAATCTTCTTGGAAACCGACTTGTTCAACGCCGGTATCCGTCCCGCAATCAATGCCGGTATTTCCGTATCGCGCGTAGGTGGTGCGGCACAAACCAAAGTCATCAAAAAACTGGGTGGCGGTATCCGTTTGGCGTTGGCACAGTACCGTGAATTGGCGGCGTTCTCACAATTTGCTTCTGATTTGGACGAAGCAACACGCAAACAGCTGCAACACGGTGAAGTGGTTACTGAATTGATGAAACAAAAACAATTCAGCACATTGAACACTGCCGAAATGGCATTGACTTTGTGGGCGATCAACAACGGTTCTTACGCAGATGTTCCGGTATCCAAAGCCTTGGCTTTCGAAGCAGAATTCCTGAGTTTCGTACGTACGCAACATCCTGAGGTTCTGGATGCGATTAATGCATCAGGCGCAATGTCTGACGAAAGCGAAAAAGCATTGACCGAAGCCATGAAATCTTTCAAATCTTCTTACGCTTACCAAGCATAAGTATTGAGATGAAAGGAGTCTGAAATGGCAGTCGGAAAAGAGATTCTCACCAAAATCCGTAGTGTTCAAAATACCCAAAAGATCACTAAAGCGATGCAAATGGTGTCTACCTCTAAAATGCGGAAGACTCAAGACCGGATGCGCTTAGCGCGTCCGTACGCCGAAAAAGTGCGTACAGTGATGAGCCATCTTGCACAGACCAATGCCGATCATGGTATCAAATTGTTGGAGCCGCACCGCGAAGTGTGTCGTGCCGGTTTCATTTTGATTACCTCGGACAAAGGTTTGTGCGGCGGCTTGAACGCAAACGTACTGAAAAAGTTTTTGGCGCAAGTTCAAGAGTATCAGGAACAAGGCATCGAAGTCGAAGTCGTGTGCCTGGGTAGCAAAGGTTTGGCTGCATGCCAAAGCATCGGTTTGAACGTTATTGCCAGTGCAACCAATTTGGGCGATACCCCGAAAATGGAAGCGTTGCTTGGCCCTTTGACCGAAATCTTCCAACGTTATGAGAAACATGAATTAGACCGTATCCATATGGTTTACTCACGTTTTATCAACACAATGCGCCAAGAGCCGCGTATGGAAGTTTTGCTGCCTATCGGTGAAAACGTTATTGACGACGGAACAGGTCATTCTTCATTTACTTGGGAATACCTCTACGAGCCGAGTCCTATCGCCGTATTGGAATATTTGGTTCGCCGCTATTTAGAGTCTGTGGTTTATCAAGCATTGAGCGACAACATGGCATCTGAACAAGCCGCGCGTATGGTAGCGATGAAAGCCGCAACCGACAACGCAGGCAATGCCATCAAAGAATTGCGCTTGGTGTACAACAAATCGCGTCAAGCCGCGATTACCACAGAATTGTCAGAAATTGTAGCAGGTGCAGCGGCAGTTTAATGCCGTCTGAAGCCTGAACAGGAAATTAGGATACGATAATGAGCCAAGGCAAAATCGTACAAGTTATTGGTGCGGTGGTTGACGTGGAATTTCCACGCGACGCTATCCCGCATGTTTACGATGCCCTGAAATTGGACGAGAACGGTCTGACTCTGGAAGTTCAACAGCTTCTGGGCGACGGCGTTGTCCGTACTATTGCAATGGGTAGTTCAGACGGCCTGAAACGCGGCATGTCTGTAAGCAATACTGGTGCGCCAATCACTGTGCCGGTAGGTAAAGGTACATTGGGTCGTATTGTCGACGTATTGGGTACGCCTGTTGATGAGGCAGGTCCGATCGATACCGACAAGAGCCGTGCCATTCACCAAACTGCTCCGAAATTCGACGAGTTGTCTTCAACTACCGAATTGCTGGAAACCGGTATTAAAGTGATCGACTTGCTGTGTCCGTTTGCTAAGGGCGGTAAAGTAGGTCTGTTCGGTGGTGCCGGTGTGGGCAAAACCGTAAACATGATGGAATTGATCAACAACATCGCCAAAGCGCACAGCGGTCTGTCCGTGTTCGCAGGTGTGGGTGAGCGTACCCGTGAAGGTAACGACTTCTACCACGAGATGAAAGATTCCAACGTATTGGATAAAGTAGCCATGGTGTATGGCCAAATGAACGAACCTCCGGGCAACCGTCTGCGCGTTGCTTTGACCGGTTTGACTATGGCCGAATACTTCCGTGACGAAAAAGACGAAAACGGTAAAGGTCGCGACGTATTGTTCTTCGTTGACAACATCTACCGTTACACTCTGGCCGGTACCGAAGTATCTGCACTGTTGGGTCGTATGCCTTCTGCAGTGGGTTACCAACCGACATTGGCTGAAGAA
The DNA here is from genome assembly GCF_051956635.1 of Neisseria sp. P0022.S010. Lineage (NCBI taxonomy): Bacteria > Pseudomonadati > Pseudomonadota > Betaproteobacteria > Neisseriales > Neisseriaceae > Neisseria > Neisseria sp. P0022.S010. The sequence continues at coordinate 3,447 of NZ_JBQCXF010000079.1, forward strand.
ATGGGTCGTTTGCAAGAGCGTATTACCTCTACCCAAACCGGTTCCATTACTTCCATCCAAGCCGTATATGTACCTGCGGATGACTTGACTGACCCGTCTCCAGCGACAACTTTCGCCCACTTGGACGCAACCGTCGTATTGAGCCGTGATATTGCCTCTTTGGGTATTTACCCGGCAGTTGACCCGCTTGATTCTACTTCACGCCAATTGGATCCGATGGTATTGGGTCAAGAACACTACGACGTAGCGCGCGGTGTACAGTCCACTCTGCAAAAATACAAAGAATTGCGCGACATTATTGCCATTCTGGGTATGGACGAATTGTCTGACGAAGACAAACTGACTGTAATGCGTGCCCGTAAAATCCAACGCTTCCTGTCTCAACCGTTCCACGTTGCAGAAGTGTTTACAGGTTCTCCAGGCAAATATGTCGCCCTGCGCGATACCATTGCCGGCTTTAAAGCCATCTTGAACGGCGAATACGACCATCTGCCTGAACAAGCGTTCTACATGGTAGGCGGCATCGAAGAAGCAGTTGAGAAAGCGAAAACCTTAAACTAAGGAGGTCGGCATGAGCGTCATGCAAGTTGAAGTGGTCAGTAGCGAGCAAAACATCTATTCGGGCGAAGCCAGCTTTGTGGTGGTTCCGACCGTTCAAGGTGAGCTTGGTATTTATCCACGACACGAGCCGATTATGAGTTTGGTGCGCCCCGGCGCATTGCGTTTGACTGTTCCGGGTGAAGCTGAAGAAGTGCTGGTTGCTGTTTCCGGCGGTGTTTTAGAAGTACAGCCTGACAAGATTACCGTATTGGCAGACGTTGCCGTTCGCAGTACCGAAATGGATCAGGCACGTGCTGAAGAAGCTAAGAAAGCAGCCGAGGCAGGTGTTTCTGCAGCCAAAGATGATAAATCTCTGGCCGAAGCGCACAAAGCATTGGCAGCAGCCATTGCCCAGCTGAAAACTTTGGACTACCTTCGTTCGCAAAAAAACAAGTAATGTGGGTTCATCAAGAAAAAGCACAACGAAATGTTGTGCTTTTTTATTTGCCTGAAGATAAGCGGCTTGGTATTGAAATGTCGATAGATGAGTAGATGGCAAACTTGAAATCGAAACGCTAGAATCAGTTTTTATGACTCAATTGTTGATGGATCATTGTCAAAGCAGTTAGCCTTGTTATTTGGCTAAGAATAGCCCACTCAATCTTTTTTAACCACAAAAAGCAGGTTGGATAATTCCTAATTTATTGCAACCGCAACAGATCTGAATTGATCAGTATTGAAAATATTAGAATTTGCGGAAGCTCTTGTATAAACAAAAGGCCGTCTGAAAACCTATTTCAGACGGCCTTTAAACCATTATGACGGTATCTGTTTATGATTGGTCGATGCTTTTATCCAACCCTTGGGTCAGACCGTTGATGTCGCCACCATTCAGTCCCAACTCTTTCAAGAGACCGTCAACCAACGGGGCTTGGCTGCGGTAGCGCAGGGCGCTGTTGACCATTTGGTCTGCAAGGCTGGCTTGTGTGGTTTGGCCGTCTGAAGCACCTTCTGCGCCGTTTGCACCACCGGCAAAGCCACCCAGACCATTGACTTGCAAAATCTTGATGTCTTCGATTTTTTCCATTGGGCGGACGGATTCGCGGATGATGTCAGGCAGGTGTTTCAAGAGGGCAAGGCGGACTTGCATTTCAACCTGCTCGACGCTCAGGACATTGGCAGCTTCGTTGACGGCACGGGTACCTTCGGCGTCAACCTTGTATTGTTGCTCTTGCGCTTGCGCCAACAGAATTTTGGCATCGGCTTCACCTTTGGCTTGAAGGCGTTGTTTCTCGGCTTCGGCTTCGGCGGCGATACGCACGGCTTCAGCTCGGTCTTGTGCAGCTTGTTTTTCAGCTTCAGCGGCGACGGTGAGCGAAATCGCGTCTTTTTGTGCGGCTTCTTCGGCGGCAATTAACTCGACCGCTTTGGCACGCTCGGCGCGTTCGGTTTCGCGTACGGTAATCACGCTCTCTTCCTCGCGAACGGCAGCGGCGCGGGCTTTGTCGGCCTCTGCTTTGGCTTCGGATTCGGCACGCGATTTCTCGGCAACGGCGATGGCGCGGTCTTGCTCGGCCAACTCGATGGCTTTGCGGCGTTCAACCTCTGCCTGCTCAACGGCTTGAGCTTTGCGGATGTCTTCGTTTTTAATGTCGCGTTCGGCGGCAATGCGTTTCAAATCCACTTCGCGTTCTGCGGCAATTTTGGCTTCTTCCGCCTCGCGTTTTTTCTGAGATTCTTGTTCGGCAATGCTGGCCTCTTGTTCGGCGCGGCGGACGGCAATCTCACGCTCTTGTTCGAGTTTGGCGTATTCTTCTTCGCGTGAGATTTTCAGGCGTTGCTGCTCGGCTTCGAGGTTTTTGGTTTTAATCGCCAAGTCAGTGTCTTGTTCGATTTCGTTACGTTTTTTGCGGCGGCCTTCGATGGTTTCGGTCAGTTTGGTCAAACCTTCCGCGTCAAAGGCGTTTTGAGGGTTGAAGAACTCAAAGCTGGTTTGGTCGAGGCCGGTCAGGGAAACGGTTTCAAGTTCAAGACCGTTTTTGAACAAGTCTTCGCTCACGACTTGTTGTACTTTCTGAACGAAATCAACACGTTTCTCATGCAGCTCTTCCATCGCCATTTCGGCGGCAACGGCGCGCAGGGCATCAACGAATTTACCTTCGACGAGGTCTTTCAGCTCATCGGGGGACATGGTTTTCATACCCAGCGTTTGTGCGGCGGTCGCAATGCTCTCGGCGCTGGGTTTGACGCGGACGTAAAATTCAGCCATCACGTCAACGCGCATACGGTCGCGGGTAATCAAGGCTTGTTGGGCAGCGCGGCGCACTTCGAGGCGCAGTGTATTCATGTTGACGGGGATGATTTCGTGCAGCACGGGCAGCACCATCGCGCCGCCGTTCATGATGACTTTTTCGCCGCCGAAACCGGTGCGTACGAAGGAGACTTCTTTGCTGGCGCGGCGGTACAGACGGGTCAGGATGAGGCCGAGTACAATTAGCGCGACGAGTATGACGCCGGCGATGGTGCCGATGGAGACCAAGTTCATGGTTTTTCCTTTCTTCTTGTTAATATGCCTTTGAGGGCGGTGGATTCAGAAGGCTTTGAGGGAAAGAGGCCGTCTGAAAGGGTTAAAATTCTTAGTTTTCTCGTTCAGGTTCTTTTGTTTCAGGTTCATTTGCTATTAAAGTTTCAAACTCTGATTCTTTAAACGTTTCGGCTTGAAGTTTCATGAATTTTTCTGCAAAATTCAAATCCGATGCTTCAGACAAATAAACAAATGATAAACCTATAAAAGGTAATGATATAATTGCTAAAAACATGAAAGAATAATAAGAGTTTTTAAAATCAACTTGGGTAGGCACCCATAAAATTACTGCTGCTATTATTGCAAAAATAAAATATCTAATATAATTCAATATATAAATTTTTAACCTTCTCTTTCTATCATTGAATTTCTCTTTAAAATATACTTTTCCAACTATTGCAGAATATTCCAAGTATTTCAATCCCAAAGTGTAATACCTTAAAGCTCGATTAGGAGACTTCATCCCTAAGCAATAAATAATCTCCTCAGAATCTAATTTATTTGTACCAGAAATTGCCCCGTATCCTTTTTCTATTAAATAAGCATGAGGCTTTCTACCTTGGCATTCTGCTTGCGTAATAAGATGAATTAATTCTTTTGCCTGTCTATATTCAATTTGACTTTTAGAAAGTCTTTCTAACCCACCAAACCTGCGTATTAAGTTAGGAAAGCCAAACATACTGATGATGGATACGATCAAACTAAGTATGTTTGGCCAATCCTTTAACCATTCAGACATTTCTTATTGCTCCTCTTTACAAATAAATTATCAAAAAACTTCATTATTGATAATAAAGAATACAAATGTATCATAGTCATTCCTGTGTAGGTGAAAATCTAGAACTTTAAAAATTACAGGTATTTATAAATCTTACTGAAATTCCAAGAACTGAATTCCTACCTTAGCTAGAATGATGGCAGTCGATATTCGTATTTTTGGCGGTGCCACAAAATTTGCAGTTTCAGACGGCCTCAATCCACCAAGCTTCCGCTCGGATTCAAAATCGCTTTAAATGTATTTCCGTCCAACGACACCAGCAATACCGCATCGCCTTGTTTCAATACATCATCAGAGTCAGGCTCTACCATCACATAATGCTGTTGGCCGTAAGCATCTTTCACGCGCACCTGCGCCGCATTGCCTACCCGAGCTTCGCCCAACACCACTGTGCCGACGCGGCCGATTAAACTTTCCTGCAAAACGGCAGTGGTTTCATCTTTCGGCATAATTTTGTACAAACCGCCAGCCGTCACGCGCACCAAGGGCAAGGAAAGAAACCAAACGATGACTGCTGCCAGCGTGCCATTCAGATAACTGCCGAATACAGTGGCAAAGGCCGTCTGAAACAGATAACCCGTCAGTCCGTATACGGCAAGAAACACCACCATCAACATCAATACCGGGATACGTCCGACATACAGCCAGCTCAGGAAACGCACGAATATGCCTGCGTCCGCCACATCCAATCCGACCTCGGCGTGCGCAGTTTCGGTCAGACTGTCGGGCAACAGGTTGTCCAACCAATCGCTGATACCGCCTGCCAGCATGGAAATGACTTCAAACACACCGAGCAAAACCATCAGCGCAATGGCAATGCCGAAGATTTCAGTTTCGGGGGCGTTGATTAAATTCCACATATTGCATTTCCTTATTCTTTTTAATTTTCAGACGGCATATATTTTATTTTAAAGTTAAGCCGATTGGATATGGATATTTTTATTAATTTGTTATAACTGACAGGATTTTTCCCAATCCGGCATCTTTTTGTTATTGAAGCGTGTATGGTTTTCTTTTTTCAGACGGCCCTGTGAGGATAGGGACCGTCTGAAACCGCAATTTCCTCAATATGGCTTATGATTTCGCCTTCAACGCCGCCAATCGTTCGGCAATGCGGTTGTTGCGGCTTAAGTCTTCCAGTTCTTTCAGCTTGGCCAACTGCGCCGCATCGGTGCTGCTGTGTACCGAGTTTTGGCGACCCATCACACGGTCGAAGGCATTGCCGCTTTTTTCGGCATCACGGGCGATGCGGTTGAGGTCGCTGCCGCCTGCTGCTTTGCCTGCACCCGCGTTCTGTTGTGCGGCACGCCAGCCTTGCAACTGCTGCTGCATCTCGCGTTTTTTCGCCTGCAAGGCGGCGATAAAGCCTTCGAGCTCTTTTTCCTGCGCGGCGCAGTCGGCAATGGTGTTTTCCAAAACAGGCAGACGCGCTTCGATGTCCATTTGTTCGGCGATGCCCGCTTCGGCAAGATCATCACGACCGGCAGCTACGGCGGCTTGCAGATTGGCATCGATGGCTTCGTGACGGTTGCTCTCGTCCGCCATTTTCTTGGCGGCAAGGTGTTTCTGCGCCAACACTTTGCCCAACTCGGCGCGTACTTCGTCTACCGCTCTCTCGATTTCGCGGATGCTTTCGTTCATTACTGCTTCAGGCGCAAGGTTCTCCGCCGCATCAATCAGGGCATGAAAACCGCCGCTTACCAGACGGCCTACTCGGCGGGATAGGGTTTCGCTCATTTGGATTTTCCTTTCTTTATGAAATCATGAGAAATATTGTGTTTAGCCAGCATCCGATTGTGCCAACCAGTCGTAACATTGCTCCCATAACAATGTTTCGTTTTCGTCTTCTTTGCCTTCCAGCAGGGCTTGTTCTAAAGCTCGTCTGAATGTGGCGCGGGTATCCGGGTGGGTAAACCAAGCCGACAGTCGGGCGGCGAATTGCGTTCTATTCGGACAATGCTCGGGCAGATAGCAGACTTTGTACCAATCCGGCTCGTCGCTTCCATACGGAATCTTTAAATACAAGTCGACAAATTCGCGTAAAGCTGCCGTTTTATCCGCCTGCTCCGTCCACACTGCCAGCAGTTCGTCGACAACATCCAATCCAGCAAATTGAAACATATTCAGCCAAACGACCAAGCAGCCTTCGTAGCGGGGTGCAGTCAGTTGCGAGTCAAACCAAGCGGCGGCGAAACGTTTTAGCCAATCGATTTCTTCTTTTGTCCAGCATTCGGGAAAATGGCAACACAACTTATCGAGCAACATTTCATCAAGCGATCGGACATCTTCGTCGTTGACCAAAGCCTGCAAAATACGCGGCAGAAAATGTTTCATGTCTAAAGCTGTTGCGGCTGCGTCGTCTAAAGGTACGCTGCCCAAATACGCCTGCAACATATCGACAGGAATCTCGCGTAACGGATATTCCAACAACGCCTGTTGGAAATCTTCGGGAGAGCAGCTATTGCAAGTGCAGATATTCAGCGGGAAGCGCACGCTGTAAGGTGCAAATAATTCGTATGCTTCTGCTATCCATTTTTCCATCTTGTCGCTTCAGTCTTCGATGTTGAGCATTGGTATTTAGAAATGGGGGAAGGGGCGTTGTTCAGACGGCCTTAAACTTCATTTGCCTGCTGCACAATCTTTGCCAGTTTTAAAGTGTTTTCAAGCTGTTGCAGCACGCTGTCGTCGTATGCCGCGCCTTTGCCGGTTACGGCGAGTTGCAAGATGCTGTCGGTCAGGCGGACGATGCGCCACATCAGTTCGCGTTCGTATTTTTTCAAATCGTCGAGGTCGGCTTCTTCGGGCAGGTCGGCGGCGAGTGTTGCGCCTAAGTCGGGAAGCTGTTCAAACAACCTCGCCACGATATGCGAATGCACTCCGGCCTGTTTTTCAGCATGCAAGATTTCGTGTTTTGCCGCTTGGAAAAATTGCTCCTGCGCCGTCAGTGCGGAGCTGTAATCGCGTGTCTGCGTATGCGCCAAGCGCGCCAGTTTGAGCAGTTCGCGGATTTTTTCAGACGGCGTATTCGCACCTTCGATTTTGAGTTCAGCAATAAAATCAGCATCTTCCTGAGTAATGCGCACGCTGATTGGGATACGGTTCGTTGCATTCATATTCGTTTGTTTTAGTTTGTATTCATTTGAATACAAATATACAAGATGGGATTCTGCGGCGCAATACCTGAAACCGTATATTTATGTAAACATCAGGCCGTCTGAAACTTGATTTTCGGTTTTCAGACGGCCTTTTCCTTTATAATCCGTACATTATTTTCATACACACAGCAGGTCCTCCATGTCCAACAAACCCACTCTCCTTCTCGTTGACGGCTCTTCTTATCTTTACCGCGCCTATCATGCTATGGGTCAGAATTTATCTGCGCCAGATGGTGCGCCGACGGGTGCGCTTTATGGCGTGTTGAACATGTTGCGCCGGTTGCGGGCGGATTATGTGCACGACTATTGCGCGGTGGTGTTTGATGCGAAGGG
>NZ_JBQCXF010000080.1:0-10812 GCF_051956635.1 Neisseria sp. P0022.S010
TGGCTTGCGTCATCGCAGCCTTTATTGGCTTTTATATGCTTTGGGCGATGTTTTGACGCCGTTTATTGTGGCTGCCGTTTTGGCCTATGTTTTGAATCCCTTGGTCGAATGGCTGCAATTGAAGCGTATCCGCCGCGCACCGGCCTCTATGATTATTATGGCGCTTGCTTTGCTGATATTACTGGCGTTGATGCTGATTATTATACCTATGCTGTTAAATCAGTTTAATAATCTGGCCGAACGCCTGCCGCAAATCGTAGGCTTTGTTCAAAACAAATTGCTGCCGTGGCTCAACAGTGTCAGCGGGGATTATATTCAAATCGATCAAGAATCAATCATCGCATGGTTGCAGTCGCATACGGATGAGTTGAGCAATACGCTCAAAGCGTGGATTCCTACCTTGATGCGTCAGAGCGGTAACGTCATCAGCGGCATCAGCAATTTGGTGTTGCTGCCTTTGTTGCTGTATTACTTCTTGTTGGACTGGAAACGTTGGTCTTCTGGAATCAGTAAACTGGTTCCACGCCGTTTTATCGAAACCTACACGCGTATCAGCAGTAATATGGACGAAGTTTTGGGCGAATTTCTGCGCGGTCAGCTGATGGTTATGATGATTATGGGCTTGGTCTATGGCTTGGGCTTGATGCTGGTCGGTTTGGATTCCGGCTTTGCCATCGGTATGATTGCCGGTATTTTGGTATTTATCCCGTATTTGGGTGCATTTACCGGCCTTTTGCTGGCGACAGTTGCCGCGCTTTTGCAATATGGCTCATGGCAGGGCTTATTGATGGTCTGGGCTGTATTCGGTGTCGGACAATTCTTGGAAAGCTTTTTCATTACGCCTAAAATCGTCGGCGACCGCATCGGCCTGTCGCCTTTCTGGGTGATTTTCTCGTTGATGGCTTTCGGGCAACTGATGGGTTTTGTCGGTATGCTTGCCGGTCTGCCGCTTGCTGCTGTGACGCTGGTTCTGTTGCGTGAAGGCGCATCTGCTTATTTCGGCAGCCATTTCTACAAACATAAATAAATCGATGATATTAAGGCCGTCTGAAATCCAAGTTTCAGACGGCCATTGATAATAAAGGAAGTTTATATGTTAGCCATTATCGGCGGCAGCGGCTTGACCAAACTGCCGGAGCTCGAAATTACCGAACGAAAAATCGTCCGCACCCCTTACGGCTTAACCAGCAGTCCTATTTTATTCGGCAGGTTGGGGCGTTTGGACATTGTTTTCCTTGCACGACACGGCTTCAGCCATACCATCGCGCCGCATGAAATTAACTATCGCGCCAATATCTGGGCGTTACATTCTTTAGGCGTTGAAAACATCATTGCCATTTCTTCAGTCGTCGGCATCAATCCTGATTTTGAAAACGGCAGCCTGGTGTTGCCGGACGATTTGATCGACTATACTTATGGCCGCAAAGATACCTTTTTTGAAGGCCAAGAATGCCCGGTTGTCCATACCGATTTTTTCAACCCTTATAGCAATGAGTTGCGGCAAGAATTATTGAATATCACGAAAGCGCACAATGTGCCGATTTACGACGCTGCCGTTTATGGTTGTCTACAAGGCCCGCGCCGCCCGACCCATGCCGAAATCGCCCGTTATCGCCGTGACGGGGTAGATGTACTCGGGATGACCGGTATGCCAGAAGCCGTTTTGGCCAGGGAGTTGAAAATGGCCTATGCCCACTTTTGCAGCGTCAGCAGCATTGATTGTTTTGATAATGGGAAAGGGAATGAAGGCTGTAACGAACAGGTTTCTATGACAATGACCAAAATCCGACAATTATTGAATGGTTTGTAACTGATAATGCCGTCCGAAATGAGGTTTTCAGACGGCATTGTTTTATTTAAGAAGCTGTTTCACGCGCCCAGTAGGGCAGGGAGGCTTTTTGTTTGCGGAACGAGGCAAGTTGCATGCCCCGACATTTTTCAAAAATCAATTCAACCCCGCTTTGCAAGTGCAAAATTAAATTAGTATGCGTTTCCGTTTTAATAAAATCAATATTTCGTTGCACCAAACGTTGAATGACGGCATACACATCAAGGCAGCCATTTGCGAAAAACCACGGATTTAACTTTACCCAACGGCCGCCACTTAAGGCCGCATCAGGCTGAAAATCAGCACGAATCTGAGTCAGTCGATTGTCGGAGAAATGCAGCTCGATGTCGCCATAAAGCCAAATATTCCAGCCTTTTTGTACCAACAAGCCTTTAGGGACGCAATCAGGCGCAGGGAACATCTGCAAAATAGACTCTGCCGATTGTCCGATTTCCAAATAATCAAACCGGCCAGTATACAAAAAATCATAAATATCAACGGCAATAGGAAAGTGGTAACGCATGGCAACAACCATAGAAAAGCAATTAACCAAGCTATCTTAAACTTAAAATATAATGAAATCAATTCTTATTACTATTAATTTAATATAAGAAAGGCCGTCTGAAATTCCAGACGGCCTTGTAGCTTTGGTTTAATTAAATAGATATTGGTTTACTCAGCCTTTAAATCAGCCACGCATTGCTTATCGCGTGCTTCAAAAGCTTCCGCGCCACCCAAAAGTTTGAGTTGCTCCTCAGGGCTGATTTTACCGAAGGTTCGGATTTGCTCGTCAGAGAGTTTGCTTAAAGGCTGATCCCACATGCAGACACAATAGTCTTGAGCCAATTTCTCGTTTTGCGCATCCAAACCTTTTGCCTTCAAATCAGCTTGCCATTTTTCAGCGAAAGGAATGTTTTTCACGCAAGACTCCACCACATTTTGTTTCATCTGCGGCTTGTTCATGGCGCATTGCGAGAGCAGGGCGGTCAGCGCCAGCAAAGACAAAATTACCCATGCCCAAATGCGGATGGTACGGATTTTTGCCTTGGCTTTCTTTCTGGCCGCCAATTGTTCTTCAGACGGCCTGTCTGTTTGTTGCTCAGTCATGCAGGCTTTCCATGCGGATCATGGTGATCGGAGCATCTACGCAGCTCAATGCTTCAATCGCTGCGATAGCGCGTTTGACATTACGTTCCACAGTTGTGTGAGTCAAAATCACGATTTCGGCAGTACTTTGATCAATCACACCTTTTTGAATCAAAGCCTCGATAGAAACATTTTCTTTGGCCAAGAGGGCGGCAATCTGACCCAAAGTACCCGGCTCGTCAGTTGCTTGAACGCGCAGATAGTAGCTGCTGGTGATTTCATCCATAGGCAGAATATTTTGCGCTTGAACTTGCGAAGGTTGGAATGCCAAGTGAGGGACACGATGGTCAGTTTCCGCTTCAATCAGGCGGGCAATATCAATGATGTCGGCAACCACGGCAGAAGCAGTCGGCAATGCACCGGCGCCTGCACCGTAATACAAGGTTTCACCAACCATATCGGCATTGACGCGGACAGCATTCATCACGCCGTTAACGTTAGCCAACAGACGGCTTTCAGGAATCAGAGTAGGGTGTACACGCAACTCGATGCCTTTGTCGGTTTTACGGGTAATACCCAACAATTTGATACGGTAGCCAAGCTCTTCAGCGTATTTGATGTCGCGGCTATCGAGTTTGCTGATGCCCTCCAGATAGCAGGCAGAAAAGTTCATCGGCGTACCAAATGCCAATGCACTCATAATCGTAATTTTATGGCCGGCATCATGACCTTCGATATCAAAAGTAGGATCAGCTTCAGCATAGCCCAAAGCCTGAGCTTCTTTCAGTACGTCTGCAAATGCACTGCCTTTTTCGCGCATTTCAGTCAGAATGAAGTTGCTGGTGCCATTAATGATACCGGCGATACTGCGGATTTGGTTCGCAGCCAAACCTTCACGCAAAGCCTTGATAATAGGGATACCGCCGGCAACAGCAGCTTCAAACTGCACCATCACATTTTTTTCTTCCGCCAAAGGGAAAATTTCATTGCCGTATTCAGCCAGCAGTTTTTTATTGGCAGTAACAATATGTTTGCCGTTTTCAATCGCCTTCAATACCGCATCTTTGGCAATACCGGTACCGCCAAACAATTCAACAACAACATCAACATCTTGATGCTGAACCAGCTCAAACGGATCTTTGATAAAAGCAGCATTCGGGCAAATTTGTTTGGCTTTTTCTTCGCTCAAATCGCAAACAGCAGAAATACGGACTTCACGTCCCAAACGGCGGCTGATTTCCGCAGCATTGTCCTGCAATACAGTAGCCGTACCGCCACCGACTGTACCCAAACCTAAAAGACCGATATTTACTGGCTTCATTGTGTCTCCTTTTGAGCCGATACTTTAAAATAATCACGAAAAACCAAGGCTTGTTATAATCGCTTGCAATCGTCAATTCAGAGCAAAGCATCAATGCACAAGGTCAAACATTGAATCCTACCTGATATTGCTTGATTTTGCACCTTTTTTTGCAAGTTTCCAGAGGCCGTCTGAAAAATTGTTCCGCCATAAAAACAGGAATTACCATGAAAATTACAGAAAATCATATCGCCGAAGCCACATCATTTTTTTCACCCTCGCAAGGCATATTGCAAATTGGTGAACAAACATACTCAAAACCCATTTGCTGGCAAGGTGGCAAAATTAGCATCATTCCTCAAGCGACCATCGGAGAATTAAACGAACAAATTTTTGTATCAGCAATTGAGGCAGCAGAAAACCGTCCTGAAGTCATCATTATCGGTACCGGAGCAAAACAACAATTCATGCATCCCAAAATTGCCGTAGCCTTATCAACTTACGGAGTCGGCCTCGAATGCATGAATACAGCCTCAGCTTGCCGAACTTTAGTTTTACTGCAAGGCGAAGGCCGAAGCACATGGGCTTGGTTGTGGCCATAATTTGTAGAAAAGACTATTGCATCACGCTAGTCCAAGTTCGCATAATTTATATTATGTTAAATTCATAATGCTAGTATTTTAGTCTGCTAACTCCTTTTTCTCTCATTAGTACAAATACTTACAGAATTTAAATATAAAAGGCCGTCTGAAAGGTTTTTCAGACGGCCTCTTTGTTTATATCCCCCCAGCCTTTTCTCAACAAATCCCTTGTTGTTAAATCCCCGGTTTTTTTCAATTTCATCCAGCATTCTTTTGGTTGTAATAACAAAACGGTTGTAGTGCAGCCTGTTCTTTTCATCATGATACTGAACAGAACGTGGACTTTGAGGCCGGCTGAACGATTTCGTTACGGATTCTGCCCCATGCTTCGTATTCCGCCGTCCATACGGCTTCGCCTTTGGCATTGTGTGCGGCAATCGGTGTGCCGAGATGGTCGAGTTGGTAATAAACCAATTCAGGCTGCGCTTCAGACTGCCCTTGGGGTTCGGGCGGGATTTTCAGCAGCGGATCGGTTTCGGGGTCGTAGCCGTACAGTTCGGTGGACGCCCGAATGTCTTTACTTCATGGCGATCCGATATTTTTAACTGAAAAGGCCGTCTGAAAAGAGGAGGAATTTTTCAGACGGCCTTAATAATAGTTATGAGTTTCTAACTTAAATATTTCATATAACTTTTTGAGTTTGCGGCTTACAGATTAACCTGTAACATACAATAAATTTCTAATCATTTTCAATATAGATATAACAACTAAACCATTTCCCAGATTGGATAAAACATAAATCATTTAATTCATGTGAAAACGGAGTACCATACTTGGTAAGTAATAAATTATATTCTTGTAACAAAGAAAAAGTATCTTCAGATATTGAAATAGTAAAACAACTATCAGTTATATTAAATTCATCCTCATCATTTGGATTTAGAAAAATCCGCAATAACAAATGATAGTCTCTTTTTTTCTTTGTTAGACAAACATTTGTACTCCAATAATTTCCCTCTTTATTTAAAGCAAAAATTAATTCTTGCAAATAAATAGCCTTGATATACCAATAGATGGTATCACGCCTAATTTCTAGATTCATAATTTCCTCTTAACAACAACAGTCTAATGGAACATGTATATTTTTCACTACATTGAAGTGAATACTACTTCCTTTTGGTTGCAAAAACTCAAAATGTACATGTGGCGTATTTGGTATTACTGGTTTTCCCATGCCATGAGTACCTAGATAATCATCAGGTTTTATTCTAAATTGCCTATTTCCATCTATGCTTCTCCATTTACCGGGAGCAATTTTCACAAAATTATCTCCAAGAAATTTAAGTCTTTCTTCTGCTATTTTACTTCTACAGATTTTTCTTCTCCATTCACTTAAATTTTGTGTACTTTTATTGGTTCTATCCTTACCTGACAAAACATTTTGACTTCTTCCTATTGAGCGATATTTTAGCCCCAGTGGATCGACCCATAACGTCGGATTCGGCGCATACTCAAACAGATTCACCCCACCCCATAATCCAATCGGGTCCTGACTTACAAACCGCCCGATTTCAGGGTCGTAATAGCGGAAACGGTTGTAGTGCAGCCCGCTTTCTTCATCGTAATACTGACCTTGGAAGCGGAACGGGATGTTGGCTTTGAGGCCGTCTGAAACGGTTTCGTTACGGATTCTGCCCCATGCTTCGTATTCGACCGTCCATACGGCTTCGCCTTTTGCATTGTGTGCGGCAATCGGCGTGCCGAGATGGTCGAGTTGGTAATAAATCAAGTCGGGCTGCGTTTCGGACTGCTCTTGGGGTTCGGGCGGGATTTTCAGCAGCGGATCGGTTTCGGGGTCGTAGCTGTACGGTTCGGCGGGTTTGTCTTCCCTTTCTATGCCTATCGGCGAGGCCGTCTGAAATTGCGCCAGCGGTTCGAATGTACCGGGTTCGAACAGATAATGGGTGTTTTGTCCGTTTGTGCTTTCGATGGCAAGGGTGTCTTCCTGCCAGTGGTAGACGGTGGTTTCCCCGGTGCGGATTTTGGTAGTACGCCTGCCCAACGGATCGTAGCGGTATTCGGTACTGCCGTTGCGGTTTTCTATTTTGATGAGTTGGTTGTAGCCGTTCCAATGGTAGTCTGTAGTTTCTCCATTGCGGGTTTTGCGGATCAAGTTGCCGCGTTGGTCGTAGTCGTAGTGTACGCCTGCGTACTCTTTAAGCAGGTTGCCCCAGACTTTGTTTAGGGATGGTTTTTCTTGGCTGTTTGTTTGGTCTGCCTGATCTTGTTTGTTGCCGCTTAGGTCAAGACGGTTGCCTGCGGGATCAAAGGCAAAGGTTTCGCTAAAATCGGGCGTGACGGCGGCGATCAGTCTGCCGATGGGATCGTAGCGGTATTGGGTTTGGCCTCCTTTGCTTTGGATATGGGTCAGTTGTCCGGCGGCATCGTAGCCGTATTCGCGCCGGCTGCGGTTGTGGATTTGCTGCAGGATTCTGCCCATGGGGTCGTATTGTGTTTGTTGGCGGATATGTTTGCCAAAGGTGCGTTCGGTTTTGCGGTGTAGTTTGTCGCGCTCGAAGGCGGCTATTTCGTTACGGTTGAGGGTGATACCGTGCAGGTGGCCGCTGCCATAGTGGAGATAACCGATACGCTGCCCGTCGGGACGGATGGTTTCGGTACGGTTGCCCAATGCGTCGTAGCGGTGATGCCAGACGTGGCTTCGGGCTGTGCCGTCCAGACTGTCGTGGCGGTATTCCCTGATGAGGTTGCCGAGTTTGTCGTAGAAGTATTGGTGGCGGCTACTCTTGTGCATTATGCAAAAGGCCGTCTGAAAACCCGATATGATTTCAGACGACCTTTTTATCGTTTCGTTTATATTTTACTTTTGAAGCTCTTCCAATTCTTTTTCGCTGAAACGGACTTTGCCTTTGTCTTCGCGTTTGAGCAATCTCCAAACGGTATCTTCCCGAAAAATAGGATTACCCTTCTCATCCCTCTTCGCACTGACTTGTCCGGCAGGCAGAAGCTCGCCCTGCTTGATTTGGATCTCATGCCCAATGAAATTGTTTATACCGTATCTTCCTGAAAACGGGGCGTGTGTGCCTGCATTGAGCAACAGGGGGAGATTACCGTCACAGTCTTGTTCCTGTTCCCGTTTGAGTTTCTGCTCCCGAGCCCAATCCACCATATCTTTGGGGTAGTACAGGTATTGCCGCAAGGAGGTATCGTCCAAGTCTTTCAAATAGGCGATGGCAGCGGATTCGAAGCTCCAGTAGCCGATATAGCCACCGTATTCGGGATCTTGCTCCAAATGAGTGTCGATGAGGGGATTGCCGATTTTTCGGTTGCCGTCGTACCAACCGGCGAGATAGGCGTTGAGGTGTTTCAGGGTTTCTTCCTTGCTCTCCGCCATGATTGCTTGTAGCAGGGGTTTGCGGAAATTATGACCACCGCGCCGGAATTTGGCTTTCGGATCAAAATCCATCGGAATAACCATATTGATCAAGGCATTAAAAGATGTATCAATAAAGCCGTCCAATTCATAGCACCGTTTGATAATTTCCAGCCAGTCAGCCTGTTCAAACAGAAGGCACAAGCCGATGGCGTTCACCAGAAAATCTCTGCCACTCGCCCCTCCGCCCCAAACGGACATTGTCCAACCTTCTTCGATCAGTTCGGGATCGTCCACGGGATATTTTTCATCGATTTCCAAACACAGGCGGCTGTATTCGATTGCCTGGGCAAAGCGTTCGCGGACGATCTCTATCGGATAACCTGCGGTGTATTCTGCTATGGTCAATACATATAATGAATCGACAACCGTTTCTGGTGGTGACGTTGGAAATTCATGCATTCCTTCTAATGCTACATTAAGTAACCACAGATTATTTTGATATGACTGTCTAAAAAACTCTTCTTTAAACAATCCCTGGCGGTCTTTATTGCGGTCGTACTGTATTGTGTTTTCTGTCATTTTCTACCTCTCGGTCGGTTGGTGGGTTTGGATTGGTTATGGCGTTTTTCCTCATTTCGGGCATCGCGCCGACGGATGGCGATGATGCGGTCGATATGCCTTTCGTTGTCGATATGTCTAACCGATATATCGTTATGATTTCGGTGTTTGGTTTCTTCGTATCCGTTCAATAACGCGTCTGCATGCTGCCAGCCGACGGTATCTGGGATATTCAGGGCAGTATAGATGATGTGGCGACGGTATAAAACTTTCCATTTTGATCTAACAATAATTTTTTGAAAATCGACCTGTACTGATATTGGCAATTGTCCTTTCTTAAACAAATCATTAATCCGTTCCTGAATCCACACATGATCCATTTGCACCACGTGCCTTCCGCCTTCCTTCTCCGACAATACGCCCAGCCTCTTGGCAATCTGGGAGTCCGTACCCAATGCAGTAAATGACCCTTTCGCTTCGATTACGGCATAGGGTTTGCCGCCGTTGGTTGCCGGATTTGCCTGCCAAAAGCTGTCTATGCCTTTGTCGCTACCTGCTATCGCCAGCTTTTTCAGTTTGCCCTTGTCGTTAAGCTTCCTCTCTTTCGCATCGGGTTTCCAACTTCCCGCCGTATGTTTGTCGTGTGCTATCCAATTTCCTTTACCCCAACCAAGTTTTTCCAAACAGTAGTAGTCGGCGATGTGCTCGCCGACCCCGCCGCCGAATGCCTTCCATCTTGAGGGTTCTCTTGCTTTCACTTGTTCCGCCATTTTTCCGGAAGTAGTATGTTTAGAAGGTCGGTTGTTTTCCTTTCCTCCATTTGTCTTCGGTTTGTTTGATCTAGGTGGCTTGGGCGGATGCGATTTTGCTGCAGGATGGTTCGGCGGCAGATTCTTGGGTTGCGGCGAAATCTTTGGCTGTATTTGTCGCGCACCGCTATTGTTGCTTCGATCCTTGCTTCTGGTAATCGCTTTTCGGATATAGCGGGAAAGTAGAATCAGGCAACTAGACAGATTCCTTTTTACAAAATCAAAACAGGCATTGATGGTGCCGGATACATCGAACCAGCGCCCAAATACACTATCTTTTGCCGAAGTCAATGCCGCTTTTCTCGCACTTTCCAACTCCCGCTCCAACCTACTGATATCGATAAGCTGCATCAAAAAGGCTTCGGGATTGACGGGAATTGGACGAAAATTGTTTCTCACCATCAATACATTGGCCTTCTCAATAATCCTTGTGATGATTTCAAACATCAACGGACCGTAAAAGTCAGGATTACGTATCAACTGTCTGAACGTCGTTCTAACCGGCGCACCTGCTCCGGGTATCAGGCAGACTATGCCCAGAATAAGCTGTAGTTTGAGTTCATTTTCTTCTTCCGGGGTTTTATAGTTTTGACGATATAAGTCCCATCCTGTCGATGTAATGTCCCGAATGCCCGCAACCACATTCAACGGCGGGATGGCTGTCGCCATATCTAGAAGCAGGTTTTTAACTGCCTCTTCTTCCTGTCTGGTCAATGTGATACTCATAGTTTAATCATCCTCGTAATCTAGATCGGAGTCTAGAAGCAAATCAATCACTTCTGAAAGTTTATCCTCCGGTATTTGCAAATCAAACTCCGCCAATTGACCAATAACCGCCTTTGCGGAGAAATCCTGTTCAAAATCTTCGATGGAAGGCAAATCGACAGGATCTTCGGAATAGCCGAAATAAACGTTGGCGGGACTGATATTGATATCTTTCAATACTGCCCTTCCATTTGTATCCAGCTTACCCGTATATTCCTTTCCATTTGCCAGCACCACTCTATAAGGGGCGTTACCGATAGGCATCAAGTTCGCATCGTGATAAAAAATCTCAAAGTCGTTTTTATGCATGGAAAACCCAGCTAAATCCAAATCCCATGCATTCGCCCCACCCACCACCAACGGCGCCCTCACCCGCACCACCTTCGGACTTCCGATCTCAACTTCCCCGTTACTCAACTTGATATACGCCCCTTTGCAGGTGATCAGAATCTCTTCCTTCGCCGCAATGGTGACTTTCCCTGCGCTGCTGG
>NZ_JBQCXF010000081.1:0-10796 GCF_051956635.1 Neisseria sp. P0022.S010
AACATTCAGACGGCCTTTTTGTATGGTTTTATTTTTTCTTCAACCAAACGCCGCTTTCGATATGGTGGGTAAATGGGAATTGGTCGAACAGGGCGGCGCGTTCGATGGTATGGGTTTGACAGAGCGTGTCGAGGTTGGCGCGCAGGGTCTCAGGATTGCAGGAAATATAGAGAACGTTGTCGAATCGGGCAACCAATTTGAGCGTCTCATCATCGACACCAGCGCGCGGAGGATCAACGAAAATAGTTGAAAAATCATAGTCTTTCAAGTCGATGCCTTGTTCTTGCAGACGGCGGAATTCACGGTTTTGCGTGTAGGCCTCGGTAAACTCTTCCGCAGACAGGCGGGTGATTTTGAGATTGGTAATTTGGTTGGCTTCAATATTCCACTGGGCGGCATTGACGGAAGTTTTGGAAACTTCGGTCGCCAACACTTGATTGAAATGTTGCGAAAGCGGCAGGGTGAAATTGCCGTTGCCGCAGTACAGCTCAAGCATGTCTTTGCCTAAGTTTTGCGCGGCATCACACGCCCACGTCAGCATTTTTTGGCACACTTGGGCATTGGGTTGGGTAAAGCTGCCTTCGATTTGACGATAGCGGAAGGTCTTGCCGTTGACTGTCAATGCTTCGGTCACAAAATCTTGGCTCAATACGATTTTTTGTCCGCGGCTGCGGCCGATGATATGAATGCCCAAATTGTGCGCCAGCTCTTGCGCGGCTTGTTGCCATACTTCGTTCAGCTTCTTGTGGTAAATCATGGTCACTAGCATTTCACCGCCTAAAGTGGATAAAAATTCGACGGCGTACCAGCGGTTTTTCAGCTCGGGATGATTGGATGCGGCTTCAATCAGTTTCGGCATCAAGGCATTGATGGATTCGGACGCGGCAGGAAATTGGTCGCAACGGATCAGGCTTGCCCCGCTTGCCTTTTGCCCGCGTTCAAACATGGCGTAAAACATTTCGCCGCCTTCATGCCAGATGCGGAACTCGGCACGCATTCTGTAATGCTGTTCCGGAGATTCAAAGACTTCGATTTCTGGAAAATCCAGTCCTTGGAAAAGTTGCTGAAGATATTGCTTTTTGTCGGCTAGTTGTTGCTGGTAGGCAGTCATCGGGGCAGTCTTTCAGAAAATAATGGCGAATTATAATATAGTTGGCGCAAAGATACGAAAGGCCGTCTGAAACATCGGTTTCAGACGGCCTTTGATTTCAAAGCATCAGCTTGTCAATCAGCCTTGCATTTGTTTGGCTTGAACGGCAGTCAGGGCGATGGTGAAGACGATGTCTTCAATCAATGCGCCGCGGGACAAGTCGTTAACCGGTTTACGCAAGCCTTGCAGCAACGGGCCTACGCTCAGGACGTTGGCGCTGCGTTGTACGGCTTTGTAAGTACAGTTGCCGGTATTGAGGTCTGGGAAAACCAAAACGGTTGCTTGACCGGCAACAGCGCTGCCCGGAGCTTTGGATTTGCCGATAGATGGAACGGTAGCTGCATCGTATTGCAACGGACCTTCGATAGCTAAATCAGGGCGTTTCTCTTTCGCCAGTTTGGTTGCTTCGATCACGGCATCGACATCAGGGCCGCTGCCTGAGTTGATGGTGGAGTAGGAAATCATGGCCACTTTCGGATCGATACCGAAAGCTTTGGCGCTGTCGGCAGATTGGATGGCGATGTCGGCCAGTTGTTCCGGTGTTGGGTTCGGATTAACCGCGCAGTCGGCAAATGCCAATACTTGGTTAGGCAGTAACATGAAGAATACGCTGGATACGAGGCTTGCACCAGGAGCGGTTTTAATCAGTTGCAGGGCAGGGCGGATGGTGTTGGCAGTGGTGTGGACTGCACCGGAAACCAAACCGTCCACGTCGTTTTGAGCCATCATCATGGTGCCCAGTACGACGGTATCTTGCAGCTGTTTGCGGGCATCTTCCGGAGTCAGGCCTTTGGATTTGCGCAATTCACACATAGGCTCGACGTATTGCTCAACCAAAGAAGCAGGATCAATGATTTCCAAAGAATCAGGCAGGGAAATGCCGCGCTCTTTCGCTACGGCTTCAACTTCTTCGCGGGTCGCCAACAGTACGCAACGGGCGATGCCTTTTTCGTGACAGATGGCGGCGGCGGCGACGGTGCGCGGTTCGGCGCCTTCAGGCAGAACGATGCGCATATTGGCTTTTTGTGCGAAATCGATCAGGTTGTAACGGAATTGGGCAGGAGACAGGCGTTTGGCTTCGCGTTTGGCCAAAGCGGATACGTCTTGCAACTTGTCGCTGGAGCCGAAGAAAGTCAGGCCGGTTTGCTCGGCAACTTGTGCGCCTAAAGCGGCGGCTACGCCGTCAATGATGAAACCTTCCAATACGCCGGGGGAATTGGTGTAGAGCTGTTTGGCGAGGTTTAATTGTTGGGCGATGGCGGCTGCATCGGTGTTGTCGGATTTCAGCGCCAATACAACGCCTGCGTCCAAAGACAGCGCCAATTCGACGTTTTTGCCTGCCAAGAACAATTTGTCCGCATCAGGAGTAATGCCTTCGATAACGAGGTTATCTGCGTTCAATGCTGCAACTTTACCGACAAGTGCGTCAAACCAGTCGTCGCTCTTGCCTTGAGCCAACAGGGCTTCTGTAGTAGAGTCAACGGCTTGGAAAACTTGTGCATTCAATGCCGCTGCAAATGCTTTTGCCGCTGCATCGGCGCTCAGGCCGGTAGATACCGGTGCGATCAGGATTTTTGCCATTTTGTGTCCTCTCTTTCGGTGATTGTAGAAGGGTGTTGCTGTGGCGCAGCTGGTGCTGCATTTTATCACTTTGGGATAACATATACACAGCCATATTGACATATGTCATCAGGCCGTCTGAAAAGTATAAACGCAATGGACCAAATCCATCAATCCCCCATTGCTGCCAAAAGCTCGGCTTGATGCTCGGCAATCAGGGCATCATGATTTTCTCTAAAAGTGTCAGTTTATATATTTACTCAAAATAAATATTTTTTAATTTTAAAAAAGATCGCACTATTTTAAATATACTGTTCATAGGGGAAATTCTGGTATTCAGGTAATTTAGAAATGGAGATCAGTGATTGAAGGTTAAGTCATAATTTTTGGAAGTATTAGAGTATCAGTAAAATAGAAATGAGTAAGACAAAGTTTGATTAATTCATTGGGAAAGGCCATCTGAAATTTTTGTTTCAGATGGCCTTACTCTAGAAGGTTAGTTTTCAGGCATACTACCCCATTGATTATCCCCATTGAAGGATGGTTGGCACATCAAAACAATTAGCCAGATTGGGCCAATAATAGGAATAAGTATAATGAGAAACCACCAACCTGATTTTCCTATATCATGGAGACGTCGAATAACGACAGATAAAGATGGAATAATTACAGCTAGAGCAAATAGGTAATATAGGAGGAAGAAAATATCTCCAAGACTTCTGCTAATTTCAGACATTATTATTGCGACAATAAAAATGGAAAAATCTGCAATTATTCTAAAGAGTGTATATCCCCAAAATTCTCGTTTGGATGCTCTCCCTGAAAATTGTGCATAACGTTTAGATAGCGTTTCCAAAAATAAGGCAAACAGTGATAATTGTCCATTTTCATTTCTGGATTGCGCCACAGTATTGAATGCATTTACGACATTATTAGATGAACTGCTATTTAGTGCCTTGTAAATACCAATAGCCTGACCATCTCCATTAATATCAAAATCAACATTCATGCCTCGAGTAGGAATGTTTTGTTCTTTCCATTCTTCGCTTTTAAATGGATAACGCTTACCATCCTCCCCGTTGATCAGACCACCACCGTTTTGAATTGAAAAGTCTAAAATTTGTCCCTTCATTTGTATCACTCCTAATATTTAATTGATTTCTAAGTAGAAACTACTTTTATCTTTATTCTGCCATTTGATTGAGTAAGTGATGTTTTCACTTCCTTTTGTTGTGGTCAATTTGGCAGAACATACTCTTATTTCGGCATCATGATTAACGGCAGTTTCTTCCACATCATCCAATGAAACAAATTGACCTAAAAGAAATGAGCGTTGGTTAATGATTTTTTTAACCAAATCTTCTGCATCACTTGAACCGCATGAAGGTAAGCCCCCCATACAACCAGTTAATAACATCACTGGTAAAATCCCAGCAAAGAGATAGTGTTTAATTTTCATTTGGTCACCTCAAGATTTAAAGTTTCATAAAAATGGAAAAGTACAGTAAAACTGTATGAAGTATTGCATTTAAGTATTTTTATGTCAAGAAGTACAGTAATACAATTTCAATTGAATCTATTTCTCTCTAATATCTTTTGCATGAATATAAGTCGTGCAATTAGATTTTTGAGAAAACAAAAAGGTTGGACACAGCAGCAACTTGCTGATTTTGCAAATACTTCGAAAAGTAATATCTCCAATCTTGAGAATGGTAATCAAGGATACAGTGAGGCTATCTTAAAATATCTTGCTGATGCATTGGGATGCCGTGTTTCGTCTATTTTTCTGCTAGCAGAATACTTGGAAAGACAGCAAAACAATACATTAAAGGATTTAGAAGAAATGCCGGTCGAACTGATTTTTTTACAACTTCCTGAACCTTTACAACAGTCTTTTAAATTATTGATGATCCAGACCTTGGAGCAAATCTCAAAATAAATACTGTTTTATAGGTTTGTTTGTTTTTAAATAAAAGCCGTCTGAAATTTACATTTCAGACGGCTTTTATATTGGTAATGATGATCAGAGTGAGGCAAATATCAATCCCCCATTGCCGCCAAAAGCTCGGCTTGATGCTCGGCAATCAGGGCATTGGTGATTTCTTCCAAGTCGCCGTCCATCACAAAATCCAGTTTGTGCAAGGTGAGGTTGATACGGTGGTCGGTCACGCGGCCTTGGGGGTAGTTGTAGGTACGGATGCGCTCGCTGCGGTCGCCGCTGCCGATGAGGGATTTGCGTTCGGCGGCTTCTTTGGCTTGGGCTTCGCGTTTTTGCGCGTCGTTTAAGCGGGCGGCGAGGACTTTCATCGCCTGCGCCTTGTTGGAGTGTTGGCTGCGGCCGTCTTGGCATTCGACCACCATGCCGGTGGGCAGGTGGGTGATGCGGACGGCGGAGTCGGTTTTGTTGATGTGCTGACCGCCCGCGCCGGATGCGCGGAAGGTGTCGATGCGCAGGTCGGCCGGGTTCAACTCGATGTCTTCGAGTTCGTCCGCTTCGGGCATGACGGCGACGGTGCAGGCTGAGGTGTGGATACGGCCTTGGCTTTCGGTGGCGGGGACGCGCTGCACGCGGTGGCCGCCGGATTCGAATTTCAGACGGCTGTACGCACCCAAACCGACGATGCGGGTGATGACTTCTTTATAGCCGCCCAACTCGCTTTCGTTGGCGGAAACGATTTCGACCTGCCAGCGGTTGCGCTCGGCGTAGCGGCTGTACATGCGCAGCAAATCGCCTGCAAACAGCGCGGCTTCGTCGCCGCCCGTTCCGGCGCGCACTTCGATGAAGATGTTTTTGTCGTCGTCGGCATCTTTGGGCAGCAAGAGTTTTTGCAGTTCGGTATCGAGTGTGTCGATTTTGGCTTTCGCCGCTTCGATTTCTTCGGCGGCAAAGTCTTTCATTTCGGGATCGGACAGCATTTCTTCGGCATCCGCCAAGTCGCTTTGCGCCAGTTGATAGTTTTGAAACACTTCGACCACGGGCGTCAATTCGGCGTGTTCGCGCGTGAGCTTGCGGTAGTTGTCCATATCGGACGTGGCTTCGGGCTGTCCGAGCAAATGCGTGACTTCTTCCAGTCGGTCGCTGAGTTGTTGTAGTTTTTCTAAGATAGACGGCTTCATAAATTTTCCAAAATACGGATGCCGTCGAGTGGTCTGCAACGGCGAAATAAGGCGTTATTATAATGGGTTTGAATGAAAATTCAAAAAGATATGATGGATTGGAAAGGCCGTCTGAAACCTGTTTTGAAGTTTCAGACGGCCTTTTTTCATATGTGCTTATTTAGGCGCAGCCAAAATGCCTGTTTGGTTCAGTAGGAACAAAACGGTAAAGCCGGTCAAATAAATCAAACCGATAATGGCGAGGAAGTTCATGCCCATGGTCAATTTGTGGCGTTTGTCGCTTTTGACGAGGCGGTAGTTCAACCAAGCGAACACAGGGGCGGCAACGAAAGCGGTAATCATGGCGAATTTGAGCAGCTCCGCCATTGCGCTGTTGAACCAGAAAATCACGGCCAAGCCTGAGCCTGCGACCCAAATGTTCCAAGCAAACAGCTCGACGTTACCGGTTTTGTCTTTACTGCGCAGCAGGCGTACCGGTTCGGCAATCGCGCGTGCGTAGCCGTCCACTACGGTAATGGTGGTGCCGTACATACAGGCAAAGGCGATAAATGCCACCAGTGGACGCGACCAGTCGCCGATGGTCACGGCGTACATATTAATCAGTTGGCCGACATATTTGCCGCCCGCCATTTGCACTTCTTCGCCGTTGCCGTATTGGACATATGCACCCAAGGCGAGGAAGACGACTGCCAAAATCGCGCTGGTAATGTAGCCGACGTTGAAGTCAAAAATGCCGTCGCGGTAGCTGGAAGGGTTGATGCGTTGTTTTTCAGTAACCCACAAAGAGTTGATGGCGGAAATTTCAATTGGCGCAGGCATCCAGCCCATCAGCGCGATGAGGAAGCCCAAGCCTGCCAGTGTCCATGGGGTAGGCTCGATAAAGTCGGGTTTCATCTGCATGCCGCGAGACATGGCCACGGCGGCTGCGGCGACGGTGGCGATGGTCAGGCTGACGATGATGATTTTGGAAACGTTGTCCAATGCTTTATAGCGGCCGCTTGCCAAAATCAGCAGGCAGGAAACCATAATCATGACGGACACCATGCCAGCATCGAAAGTCAGCGACGGGATCGCCATTTTGACGATGGCGGCGGTAACGATGGCGACTGCACCGGCATTAATCGTTGCCGATGCAATACATAAAATCAAAAATACCCACAAATAAACGCGGCTTTTTTCGGCATAGCCCTCAATCAGGCTTTTGCCTGTGTCCAGCGTGTAATGTGCGCTGAAGCGGAAAAACGGGTATTTGAACAGGTTGGTCAGAATAATAATCAGCGCAAGCTGCCAGCCGTAAAGTGCGCCTGCCTGCGTGGAGGCAATCAGGTGCGAACCGCCGACTGCCGCCGAAGCCATCATGATACCCGGGCCGAGAGCATTGATTTTGCTCTTCCAGGTGGAAGCGTGTGTATGTTGTTCAGTCATAATTAGTTTCCGCCTTTTTCAGACGGCCTTATTATCAAAAAAAAGCATATTTTAACGTAAATAAAAAGTTTGCCCAATAATATGCGTAATACTTTTTATCAATCAAAAGGAAAATACGGTGTTAAAAAGCCGAGATGACGGAATGAACGATATTTTGTGCCAAAAACATTTTTTCAGACGGCCTTGTATCGCTTTTTATTCATGAACATGGGGTAGGGAGGGCTGAGTGTGTCGGTTTGGAAACGGAACGGCCGGGCGAGGCTTTTTGATGCCTTGAGGCCGGCATATTAAGGGGAAGTATGGAGCAGGGAATCCACGTTTTGCTCGGTTATCTCGGCCAGTTGTGCCAGCGGTACGCCGCGTAGTTCGGCGGCAATTTCGGCGATACGGCGGATGTTGGCCGGGGTATTGGTTTCGTGGCCGAACATAAAGGGGCTGTCGGTTTCGAGAACGAAATCCGTGTCGTCTAAGGCTTGTAAGGCGGCACGGACTTTTTTGGCATTGGGATTGAGCAGCAGCGAGCCTATGCCGATTTTGAAGCCGAGTTTCACCAAAATCCGCGCTTCTTCTACGCTGCCGGAGAAGGCGTGGACGATACCGCCTTGCGTGAAACCGGCGGTTTTGACGGCGGCGGCAATGGCGGCGGTGGCTTTCAGATTATGAATGATGACACGGCGGTTGAGGTGTTGGGCGAGGGTAAGTTGGCGGATAAAGACGTCAGTCTGCGTGTTGCGTTGTGCTTGGGTTTGCTCTTTTCCATAAAAATCCAAACCGATTTCGCCAACCCATGCTTGCGGATGCCGGATTAATTCTTTCTCTAACTCTTGGAATGCCGTTTCGTTGAGGCCGTCTGAAAACCACGGATGAATGCCCAAAGCAATATGGATGTTTTCAGACGGCCTTTCCAACTGCGCAACAGAGTGCCAATCTTTTGGGGACGTAGCCGGTACAATAAAACGCGCCACACCGGCGGCTTGCGCTTCGGCAAGCACAGTAGGCAGCGTGCTGGCAAGTTTGGGGTCGGCAAGATGGCAGTGGGTGTCGGTGAAAGTCATATTAAATGGCGGTTTACAGCAGATTTAATTGTCTCAATTCTTGTTGCACCTTATCCGCATCCCAGTCATGCGATACGGCAAGGGTCATCAGCGCGGTGGCCGTTTCAAGATTGCATTTGCCGCCGTTGATGATGCCTGCCTGACGCAAAGCATCGCCTTGGGCATAGACGGCGGCGGCGCAACCTTGCGGCACTTGGCTGATGTTGAGCAACAACTTGCCTTGTTGTGTAAAGGCTTGGACGGCTCGGACAAATGTATCGTTGCTTGGCGCATTGCCGTGGCCGTAGCTTTGCAGAATCAGGGCTTGGGCGTAAAGGTGGGGCAGGCCGTCTGAAAGTTCTTGCGCGGCATAACCGGGAATCAGCGTGCGGACGGAAACTTTGGCTTCAGGATTTGGAAGACGCGGTTTGAGGCCGTCTGAATGTTGGGTCGGGGCGGTACGGATATTGTGCCAACCTTTGTTTTCCTCCCATTCGGCGAGCGCGCCAAAATGCAAGTTGTCGAAACCTGCGGCGGTCTCGGTGCTGACCTTGCTGCTGCCGACGGCAGGGAAGAGCTTGCCGTCAAAGGCAATCGCCACTTGTTTGAGCTTGAGCGAGAAAGCGGAAACGGCGGTGGCCAGGTTGCGCGGCGCATCGCTGTTGGCGGCATCGTAAGGCCATTGCGAGCCGGTCAGGATAACGGGTTTGTCCAAACCTTGCAGCGAGAGGGCGAAGAGGTTGGCGGTGTATGCCATGGTATCCGTGCCGTGCAACACCAAAATGCCGTCATAGTCAGGCAGCTTGGCGATAATAAGCTCCAACCAGTCGCGTTGGTTTTGCAGCGTTACCGCGGAAGAATCGATGAGCGGCTGACAAACGTGCCATACGAAATCAAGGCCGTCTGAAAAGGGGGTAAGGGCTTTATCGACGAGAGCGGTATCGGGACGCAGGCCAGCGCTGCTTTGGGTCATGCCAATGGTGCCGCCGGTGTAGAGGACGAAGATTTTTTGTTTCATGGTGTTTCTGATGAATGATTAAGGCCGTCTGAAAGAGGGGAAGTGTTTCAGACGGCCTGGAATGATTTATTGATTGGTTTGTTTTTTGGCTTTTGCCGCGCGTTTTTCGTGCAGCTTCTCGCGGAAGAAGGTGTGGCGGCGGTGTTTTTTCCACCAAATCCAACCGACAATGACTGCGCCGATGCCCAGTACGATAAAGATACCTGATTGCAGGCTGTGCATTTTTTTCATCAGCCAGTCGGTATTGCGTGCGCCGTATTCACCCAAATAAATCCAAACCGGAACGGAAATCAGCGCGGCCAAACCGTCCATCAGGATGAAGCGCAGGTAGGAAACCTTGCGGCTGATGCCTGCGGTCACGAAAACTGCAGTACGCAGGCCGGGCAGGAAACGGGCGACGAATAAAACCCAGTTTCCGTATTTGTCGAATTTTTCCTGTACTTGGGCATAGCGTTTGGGCGTCATCACGCGCGCAATTGGTTTGAATTTAAGGATTTTTTGCCCCCAAATCCGGCCGGCCGCAAACATAAAGCCGTCACCTACCAATACGCCGAGCATACCGACGGCAAACATAATATGCGAGTTGGTATAACCCAGGCCGGAAATCACACCGCCGGTTACCAGCGTCAAATCTTCAGGAATCGGCACGCCGAAGCCGCAAATAACCAAAACGAAAAACACGGCTGCATAGCCGTATTCAACGAAAAAAGATTCTAAAAATGCAAACATGGCCGCCGTCCCACGATAGATATTGATTGATGACTGGATTAAGTTGGAATTCTACCAAAGATAAGGCCGTCTGAAAGCAATCACAAGCAGATATTGTTCAAATTTGACGGTAGTTTGCAAAAAATATGGAAATTCGGACGCGGAAAGTTGGGATATAGACGGATTTGGCAGGTACAATAGCCACTGGTTTATCTTTCAAACCCGAAATGGCGGTCTGTTTTAAGACGGCCTGTTCAGGAAAATGAAATCATGAAATACAGAGATTTGCGAGAATTTATCGCCGGATTGGAAGCTGATGGCAAACTCAAGCGCATTCAGCATCCGGTGTCGCCGCATTTGGAAATGACCGAAATCGCCGACCGCGTATTGCGCGCCGAGGGGCCGGCGTTGCTGTTTGAAAACCCGATTAAGCCCGACGGTACGCGCTACGATTATCCCGTGTTGGCGAATCTGTTCGGCACGCCCGAACGCGTGGCGCTGGGCATGGGTGCGGACAGTGTGTCCAAGCTGCGCGAAATCGGGCAGACGCTGGCGTATTTGAAAGAACCCGAACCGCCCAAAGGCATTAAAGACGCGTTTTCCAAACTGCCGCTGTTGAAAGATATTTGGAGCATGGCGCCGAACGTGGTGAAAAATGCGCCGTGTCAGGAAATCGTGTGGGAAGGCGAAGACGTTGATTTGTATAAACTTCCGATTCAGCATTGCTGGCCGGAAGACGTTGCGCCGCTGGTAACGTGGGGCTTGACCGTCACGCGCGGTCCAC
>NZ_JBQCXF010000082.1:0-10647 GCF_051956635.1 Neisseria sp. P0022.S010
ATTGCATCTTTTAAAGATAATTCCTCTTTGATTTGCTTTTATTTTTTTATTACTGTCATTTTATTAAGGACATTTTCAATGAATACGCCCCTGTTCCGACTGAGCCTGCTGTCACTGACACTGGCAGCCGGTTTTGCACACGCAGAAAATGAAGCCAAAGACAATGTTGTGCTTGATACCGTTACCGTTAAAGGTGACCGCCAAGGCAGCAAAATCAAAACCAATATCGTCACCCTTCGTCAAAAAGACGAAAGCACATCAACCGATTTGCGCGAATTGTTAAAAGAAGAACCTGCCATCGATTTCGGCGGCGGTAACGGCACATCCCAACACATGACCTTGCGCGGCATGGGTCAGAACTCTGTCGACATCAAGGTGGACAACGCCTATTCCGACAGCCAAATACTGTATCACCAAGGCCGTTTCATCATCGACCCTGCGCTGGTCAAAATCGTCTCCGTACAGAAAGGTGCAGGCTCGGCATCTGCCGGTATTGGCGCGACCAACGGCGCGATTATTACTAAAACAGTCGATGCCGAAGACTTGCTAAAAGGTTTGGACAAAAACTGGGGCGTGCGCCTCAGCAGCGGCTATGCCAGCAATGACGGCGTAAACTACGGCGCCAGCGTGTTCGGAAAAGCCGGCAACTTCGACGGCTTATTCTCTTACAACCGCAACGATGAAAAAGATTACGAAGCAGGTAAAGGCTACAAAAGTCCCAACGGCGGCAAAACCGTACCTTACAGCGCACTGGACAAACGCAGCTACCTGGCCAAAATCGGAACAACCTTCGGCGACGGCGACCACCGCATCGTGTTGAGCCACATGAAAGACCAGCACCGGGGCATCCGTACTGTGCGTGAAGAGTTTACAATCTTCGAGTCCGACCCTGCAAAAGACAGGCAGAAACCCTCATACCGTGAAACTACCCAATCCAACACCAACTTGGAGTACACGGGTAAAAACTTGGGCTTTGTCGAAAAACTGAACGCCAACGCCTATGTGTTGGAAAACGAACGCTATTCCGCCGATGACAGCGGCAGCGGTTACGCAGGCAATGTGGTCGGCCCTAACCATACCCGAATCGCCACTCGTGGTGCGAACTTGAACTTCGACAGCCGCCTTGCCGAACAAACCCTGTTGAAATACGGTATCAACTACCGCCATCAGGAAATCGAGCCGCAAGCGTTTTTGAACAACGAATTTAAGATCTCCGGTAAGAAACCAGACCCAAAAGATCCTAAAAAAGAAATAGATAAGACCGATGAAGAAAAAGCGAAAGACAAGAAAGTTATGGATCTTGTCCATTCCTACAAACTGTCCAACCCGACCAAAACCGATACCGGCGCGTATATCGAAGCCATTCACGAAATTAACGGCTTTACCCTGACCGGCGGACTGCGTTACGACCGCTTCAAGGTGAAAACCCATGACGGCAAAACCGTTTCAAGCAGCAGCCTTAACCCGAGTTTCGGCGTGATTTGGCAGCCGCACGAACACTGGAGCTTCAGCGCAAGCCACAACTACGCCAGCCGCAGCCCGCGCCTGTATGACGCGCTGCAAACCCACGGCAAGCGCGGCATCATCTCGATTGCCGACGGCACCAAAGCCGAACGCGCGCGCAATACCGAAATCGGTTTCAACTACAACGACGGCACGTTTGCCGCAAACGGCAGCTACTTCTGGCAGACCATCAAAGACGCGCTTGCCAATCCGCAAAACCGCCACGACTCTGTCGCCATCCGTGAAGCCGTCAATGCCGGCTACATCAAAAATCACGGTTACGAATTGGGCGCGTCCTACCGCACCGGCGGCTTGACTGCCAAAATCGGCGTAAGCCACAGCAAACCGCGTTTTTACGATACACACAAAGATAAATTGTTAAGCGCGAACCCCGAGTTTGGCGCACAAACCGGCCGCACTTGGACGGCTTCCCTTGCCTACCGCTTCCAAAATCCGAATCTGGAAATCGGCTGGCGCGGACGCTATGTTCAAAAAGCCGTGGGTTCGATATTGGTGGCAGGTCAAAAAGGTCGCGACGGCAAACTGGAAAACGTTGTACGCCAAGGTTTCGGTGTGAACGATGTCTTCGCCAACTGGAAACCATTGGGCAAAGACACGCTCAATATCAATCTTTCAGTTAACAACGTGTTCAACAAGTTCTACTATCCGCACAGTCAACGCTGGACCAATACCCTACCAGGTACCGGACGTGATGTACGCTTGGGCGTGAACTACCGCTTCTAAAAAGAGCGGGTAAAATACGGGCAGGTCGTCTGAATCAGCTTCGGTTTTCAGACGACCTGCCTGTCAATCAGATTTCTCAATCTGGCATTTTCCAAACTTTTTTGACAACGGCAGGATTGGAACAGGTGTTTGATGCGAGCATCCGCTTTGCGGATTTTCAGACGACCCCTCCCTATTATCTGCCCCGAACCCGACAACGGAGAAATTATCCCATGTTACGTTTAACTGCTTTAGCCGTATGCTGCACCCTCGCTTTGGGTGCGTGTTCACCGAAAGATTCTGCTTCCAATCAGGCGCAAACTGCTTCCGCTTCTGCCGCCCAAACCGAAGGTGCAAGCCTGACGGTGAAAACCGCGCGCGGCGAGGCAACAGTGCCGCAAAATCCTGAGCGTATCGCCGTTTACGATTTGGGCATGCTCGACACTTTAAACAAACTGGGCGTGAAAACCGGTTTGTCCGTCGATAAAAACCGGCTGCCTTATTTAGACGAATATTTCAAAACCACAAAACCTGCCGGCACGCTGTTTGAGCCTGACTACGAAGCCTTAAACGCTTACAAACCGCAGCTCATCATCATCGGCAGCCGCGCAGCCAAAGCGTTTGACAAGTTGAACGAAATTGCGCCGACCATCGAGATGACCGCCGAAACCGCCAATCTGAAAGAAAGCTCAAAAGAGCGCATCGACGCACTGGGGCAAATCTTCGGCAAACAGGCCGAAGCGGACAAGCTGAAAGCGGAAATCGATGCTTCGTTTGAAGCGGCGAAAACCGCTGCTCAAGGCAAAGGCAAGGGTTTGGTAATTTTGGTCAACGGCGGCAAGATGTCGGCTTTCGGCCCTTCTTCCCGTTTGGGCGGTTGGCTGCACAAAGACATCGGCGTTCCTGCTGTCGATGAATCAATTAAAGAAGGCAGCCACGGCCAGCCTATCAGCTTTGAATACCTGAAAGAGAAAAATCCTGATTGGCTGTTCGTTTTGGACCGCGGCGCGGCCATCGGTGAAGAAGGTCAGGCTGCGAAAGATGTTTTGAACAATCCTTTGGTTGCCGAAACAACTGCATGGAAAAAAGGCCAAGTCGTGTACCTCGTACCGGAAACTTATCTGGCGGCCGGCGGCGCACAAGAATTGCTGAACGCTTCCAAACAGGTCAGCGATGCGTTTAATGCGGCCAAGTAATTCAGCGCGGACATAGCCGCCCGCCTCTTTCAGACGGCCTGAAGGGTTTGATGATTCACAGGATCAAGCTGCTTGATCTGAAGTCATTGGATTTAGGCCGTCTGAAAATACATGGTGCAAATGGACAATTTTTGCCTGTTTGCATCTGTTTTTATGATGGGCAAACCTGCCTTTTTCGTAAAATACCTTAACCCTTCTTTCAGACGGCCTTATTTTTCCGAACCATTTTATGTTTCACAAACCTTCATTTTTAAATGCGGTCAACGGTGTGGCGCTGCTGATATTGTTTGCCGTCAGCCTGTCGGTCGGCGTGGCCGACTTCAAATGGTCCGCCTTGTTTTCGCTATCCGACAGCCAGCAGGTCATGTTCATCAGCCGCCTGCCGCGCACGTTTGCGATTGTGCTGACGGGTGCATCGATGGCGGTGGCCGGCATGATTATGCAGATTTTGATGCGCAACCGTTTTGTCGAACCGTCGATGGTGGGCGCAAGCCAAAGCGCGGCTTTGGGCTTGCTGTTGATGACCTTGCTGCTACCGGCCGCGCCGTTGCTGGCAAAAATGTCGGTTGCCGCCGTTGCCGCGCTGATCGGGATGTTGGTCTTTATGCTGCTGATCCGCCGCCTGCCGCCGACCGCGCAACTGATGGTGCCTTTGGTCGGGATTATTTTCGGCGGTGTGATTGAGGCGGTGGCCACCTTTATCGCGTATGAAAACGAAATGCTGCAAATGCTCGGCGTGTGGCAACAGGGCGATTTTTCCGGCGTGTTGCTCGGACGGTATGAATTGTTGTGGGCAACGGGGATTTTGGCTTTGTTTGCCTATTTGATTGCCGACCAGCTGACAATTTTGGGTTTGGGCGAAACGGTAAGCGTAAATTTGGGGCTGAACCGGACGGCGATTCTGTGGTCGGGGCTGATTATTGTGGCGCTGATTACGTCTTTAGTGGTCGTGACGGTCGGCAATATTCCGTTTATCGGCCTAGTCGTGCCGAACATCATCAGCCGCCTGATGGGCGACAAGCTGCGCCAAAGCCTGCCTGCGGTGGCATTGCTGGGCGCGTCTTTGGTGTTGCTGTGCGATATTGTCGGACGCGTGATTGTGTTTCCGTTTGAAATTCCGGTCTCTACGGTTTTTGGCGTGATGGGGACGGCTTTGTTTTTATGGCTTTTATTAAGGAAACCTGCTCATGCCGTCTGAAAAAAATATCGGTTTTATGGCAGGAAGCAGCCGTCCATTGTGGGTGGCCTTTGCGCTGTTGCTGGTTTCCTGCGTTCTGTTTATGACGCTCAACGTCAAAGGCGATTGGGACTTTGTCTTGCACCTGCGTCTGACCAAACTTGCCGCGCTGCTGATGGTCGCCTATGCGGTCGGCGTGTCCACGCAACTCTTCCAAACGCTGACCAACAATCCGATTCTGACCCCTTCGATTTTGGGTTTCGATTCGCTGTATGTGTTTTTGCAGACCTTGCTGGTGTTTACGCTCGGCGGCGTGGGCTATGCTTCCCTGCCGTTGACGGGCAAATTCGGCTTTGAACTGGTCGTCATGATGGGCGGATCGCTGCTATTGTTCTACACGCTTATCAAACAGGGCGGACGCGATTTGTCGCGCATGATTTTAATCGGCGTGATTTTCGGGATTTTGTTCCGCAGCCTGTCATCGCTGCTTTCACGCATGATCGATCCCGAAGAATTTACCGCGGCGCAGGCGAATATGTTTGCCACTTTCAATACCGTCCATTCGGAATTGTTGGGTATCGGCGCAGTCGTGTTGCTCATCAGCGCCGCCGTGATCTGGCGCGAACGCCACCGCCTCGATGTTTACCTGCTCGGACGCAATCAGGCCGTCAATTTGGGCGTCAACTACACGCGCAATACCTTATGGCTGCTGTTGTGGATCGCTGCGCTGGTTGCAACTGCGACCGCCGTTGTCGGCCCGGTAAGCTTTTTCGGCCTGCTGGTTGCCGCGCTGGCCAACTATTTTTCCCCGTCGGTCAAACATTCCGTCCGCCTGCCCATGACTTTTTGTGTCGGCGGCATCCTGTTGGTCGGCGGGCAAACCATCTTCGAACACTTCCTCGGCATGCAGGCCGTATTGAGCGTGGTCGTCGAATTTGCAGGCGGATTGGTATTTTTATATTTGGTGTTGAAAAAGAAATAAATTAAACGTGCCCAAACGCTCGCAAAAATAAATTCAGGCCGTCTGAAACCTTCAGACGGCCTAAGCAAACCCATAAAGGACAACCCTCATGACACCAGAACGCCTCCCTTCATTCTTCGATGACGCCCCGACCATTACCGTCCAAGACGCATTGGCCGACTTCCTCGGTGCAGCCGAAAACGGCATCCTCACTTACCGCTACGCCGATGCAGTGCGCCTGTGCGGCCACTCCTGCCCGACTGTCGCCGGAGCCTACCTAATGGTCATCAAAGGCCTGAAAGCCCTTTACGGCGCAGAGCTGCCGCAACGCGGCGACATCGAAGCCTTTATGCAGGGCGAGCGTGACGAAGGCACGACCGGCGTTACCGCTTCCGTCGTCCAACTCCTTACCGGCGCGGCACCTGAAACCGGCTTTGGCGGCGTAGGCCCAGCCGGACGCTTTGCCCGCCGCCACCTCTTGTCCTTTGGTGCAGGCGAAATCAACGGCACACTCGCACTCCGCCGCCGCGATACCGGCAAAACCGTTGCCGTCAGCCTCAACGCCGCGCTCCAACCCTTTGCGCCGCAAATGCGCGACATCATGCCCAAAGCCGTCAGCGGCAGCGCAAGTACTGACGAACTCAAACAATTCGGCGAACTCTGGCAAGAACGCGTCCGCGCCTTCCTGATTGGCCAAGCCGACAATCCCGAATTTGTCACCGTCAGCGAAATCTAACCACACCATACAGGAATAAAATTCAGACGGCCTCACGCTGAAAGGCCGTCTGAAACCCCAATTTCCCATTTTTGGACCCGCCTATGATTACCATCCGCAACGTCAGCCACACCATCGGCAGCAACCCCATCCTCAACGACGTCAGCCTCGACATCCCCGAAGGCGGCATTACCGCGCTGATCGGACCGAACGGCGCAGGCAAGTCCACACTCCTCTCCTTTATGGCGCGCCTGCAGCCCTTGGTACACGGCGACATCAGCTACGCAGGCAAAGACATCAAAACCACCCCCACCGCCGAACTCGCCCGCACACTTTCCATCCTTACCCAAGAAAACAGCATCATGAGCCGCATTACCGTGCGCGACCTGCTCATGTTCGGCCGCTATCCCTACCACCAAGGCAGGCCGTCTGAAACGGATAAAACCATCGTCGAAGAAGCGCTCGCCGAATTCCACCTGCAAGATTTTGCCGACCGCTACCTGACCGAACTTTCCGGCGGCCAACGCCAACGCGCCATGATTGCCATGGTGTTCTGCCAACGCACCGACTACGTTTTGCTGGACGAACCGCTGAACAACCTCGACATGTATCATGCCCGCTCCCTCATGCAAATCCTGCGCCGACTGACCGACGAACACAAACGCACCACCGTCGTCGTCCTGCACGACATCAACCAGGCAGCAGCCTACGCCGATTACGTCGTCGCCATGAAAAACGGCCAAGTCGCCATGCAGGGCAAGCCCAACGATATTTTCACCGCCGAAAACATCAAAACCCTATTCGATATGGACGTCAACGTCCTCGATTACGAAGGCAAAAAACTGGTTATCCACCATATCTAAATCCGACAAAAAGGCCGCCTGAAACCCGATTGCTCATGTTTCAGACGGCCTTTGTCTATTCAAAGCGTTTATTTTTTATCGTACAAACCGCGCACCACGCGACCGATCGCGGCAATGCCTTTTTCCAACGTTTCCGCGTCCTGCGCAATGCTCATGCGGATGCACTCGTGTGCGTGCGGATAATCTTGCGTATCGATGCCGACAAAGAAATGCTCGCCCGGAATAATCAGCGTGCCTTCGGCCTTGAGCATTTCGTACAAAGTTTGCGACGAAACGGGCAGGTTTTCAAACCAAAGCCACAAGAAAATCGCACCTTCAGGCTTGTGGATTTTCAACGGATACGCGCCCAATTCGCGCTTGAGCAGGGAAACCGCCGTTTGCGCCTGCTGACGGTAAAACGGCTGAATCACTTCATCAGCCAGTTGTTTCAGACGGCCGTCATTTAACAGCGGAGCCGCAATCGCCGCGCCGAAACGGGTTGGCGACAGATTCACAATCGCATTCAAACTGCTGACAGCTTTGACCACTTCCGGCGCAGCGACAATAATGCCGGTACGCACACCGGGCAGGCCGATTTTAGAAAGGCTGAAGCAGAGGATAATGTTTTCGTGCCAATTCAGCGTCACATCGCTGTAAATAATATTTGGGAACGGCATTCCGTAAGCGTTGTCGATAATCAGCGGAATGCCGTGTTCTTGCGCCAAAGCGTCCAGCCGCGCCATTTCGCCGTCGGTCAGCACATTACCGGTCGGGTTAGTCGGGCGCGAACAGCAAATCGCACCGATTTTGCCCGCTTTCAATTCAGGCAGGCTCTCCAGCGCGTCAAAGTCCACGCGGTATTTGAAAAAGCCCGCTTCGCCTTCGTGTTCGACATTTTCGATTTTCGGTTTTACCGAAATAAAATGCTGCCCCTCGACATGCACGTCGGCATAACCGATATATTCAGGCGCAAGCGGCAACAAAATGGCTTTTTCAGCCGTTTGGCCGTCTGAAAGATTGAATTTGCCACCAAACAGGTTGAACAAATAGAAAAACGCGTTTTGCGAACCATTGGTCAGCGCGATATTGTCCGCCGTCAGATTCCAGCCGTATTCACAGTTGAGAAACTTAGTCAAAGCCGCAATCAGCGCCGCATCGCCCTGCGGATTGGAATAATTGCCGATATTCTCAACAGCGTGTTCCGCCGCCAGCTTGGAAAACACATCGGCGAACACGGCATTGACTTCAGCAATCTTCGCCGGATTGCCGCCGCCAAGCATATTGACGGGCTTGTCGCTTTTGAGCGCGTCGCCCAAATCGTCCATCAACTGCAAAATACCGCTGTGTTGTGTGAATTTTTCGCCGAATGCTGAAAACTGCATGGAAACTCCGTTGCTGGGTGCGTGAAAACAATAAACCGCTATTATAAGAACAAAGGCCGTCTGAAAACCAGTTATCCTGATTTTTCAGACGGCCTATTTGACGGAATAGTGGCTTGATACGACCTTATTGGTCTACAGGTATTATTTCTTCCTGCCAAAAATCAGTGATATCACCGACAAAATCAAGAAACCGGCAAATAAAATTTTGGCTATGCCTGCCGCACTACCTGCAATACCACCGAAACCTAATACAGCTGCAATAATAGCAATTATAAAGAAAACGATCGAATAATGAAGCATAATTTTTTCCTTTCGGTTTAATATAAAAACGGTCGAGTGAGACCCGACCGTTTATGGTGAAATTCAACGGTCTTAGTTGTTCAGCCAATCATCAATTTCTTTTTCAGCTTCGTCTTTAGTACGACCGTAACGCTCTTGGAGCTTACCAGCCAACTGATCGCGCTTGCCTTTGATGATGTCCAAATCGTCGTTTGTCAACTCGCCCCATTTTTCTTTGGCTTTACCTTTAAGTTGCTCCCATTTTCCTTTGATAATATCTTCATTCATGGTTATACCATCCTATCTTATTGATTAATATTTGACTCACGGATAAAATCGCTTGCATTTAACCTTACTTGATAATTTTTTAATTTGCAAGCAATGCCAATGCTGATTTTTTAATCAGCTAACCAATATCTTATAAATTTCTTAATTAATCAATAAGTTATACAAAACCGTTAAATTTTGAAAATATTAAGATATTATTGATTGCCGCCTTTTAAGTGTATTTTTTAAATCAATCGACCTCACTATAAAAAACAGGCCGTCTGAAAATCTTTCAGACGGCCTTTTACTATCCAATCTTTCCTTAACGGCCAAAATTGTCTCGGCGTTCGCGCCAGTCTTGGCGGATGGAGCCGCTTTTGCTGACCGGTGTGTCTTGTTCGACTTCCCAAATAAAATTCGTTCCGCCTCCAATCGGATGCGAGCCGCGCAAACCGATGTGGCTGCCTTGGTCGGCAACGGCGGTTCGGCTGTATGTTTGGCCGCCGAAACGGGTTTGCGAGGTTTCGATGCCGCTTTTGATGCTGCCGTAAAGCTGTACGTCGGCGTGTGCGGCAAGTGCGGCGGGGGAAAGTGCGGCAGCGAGGAGAGGTTTCAAGTTCATGGTTTATCCTTTTTTGGAGAGGAATTGTGTGACGATTGTATCGGCCTTGTGCGTAAACAAGTTACAATTCTTGCAAAATCTGACAGGAGTTTTGATGATGCGCTCTTTACGCGCCGCCGCTGTGCAAATGGTGTCGTCCACCGACCCCGAAACCAATATTGCCACCATGAAGCGCCTTGTCCGCGAGGCTGCCGAACAAGGGGCGGACTGGGTGTTGCTGCCCGAATATTGGCCGCTGATGGGCAAAAACGATACGGACAAACTGGCATTTGCCGAGCCTTTGGACGATGGACGCGTTGGCGAAACCTGCCACACCCGTTTTCAGACGGCCTTAAGCGAAACGGCCAGGGAATGCGGCGTGGTGTTGTTTGGCGGTACGGTTCCGTTGCAAAGCCCAAACGCTGGCAAGGTGATGAACACGATGCTGGTGTATGACCGCGACGGCAACCGAATCGGGCTTTACCACAAAATGCACCTTTTTGGCTTTTCCGGTTTGGGCGAACGCTACGCCGAAGCCGATACGATACTGGCGGGAAGCGATGTGCCGAAGTTAAGCGTGGACGATGTTCCGCTGGCGGCCGGCGTTTGCTACGATTTGCGCTTTCCTGAGTTTTTCCGCGCCCAGCAGCCGTTTGATGTTTTGCTGCTGCCTGCCGCGTTTACCTACACTACCGGCAAGGCGCATTGGGAATTGCTGCTGCGCGCCCGTGCAGTGGAAAACCAATGCTACGTCATTGCGTCGGCACAAGGCGGACTGCATGAAAGCGGCCGCCGCACATTCGGCCACAGTATGATTATCGACCCTTGGGGCGATGTGTTGGCGACGTTGCCGGAAGGCGAAGGCGTGATTTGTGCCGATTTGGATACCGCGCGCCTGCAAAGCGTGCGCACGCGCCTGCCTGCCCTGAAACACCGATTACTTTAAACACGCACTATGTCCCAGTTCCAACCCACACGCATTCTCGGCATCGACCCCGGCA
>NZ_JBQCXF010000083.1:0-10642 GCF_051956635.1 Neisseria sp. P0022.S010
TGGTTGAAAGAAGGCAAAGGCGACTACAAATACGAGAAAACTGCTGGTACTGTTGGCCTGCGTCACAAATTCTAATCTGACTTAAGATTAGTCTGAAAAAGAGCCTGTTTTATACAGGCTCTTTTTGTTTTTGTAAGAAATGTATTTTGTCATTGCAGGGGCAGGTTAAAGTATTTTCGATATTCGTTTTCAGACGGCCTATGGAAATTTAAGTCAGGTTATATTCTATTTAATATATGCTAAATGAAATTTTAGAAATTGTTTTGAGTATTATTATAAATAAGTTAACGATATTGAGATGGTTATTGGATTGATTTGATTTTCCTATATTTCATGTCTACTAATAAAAGATTTATTTTTTATAGT
Organism: Neisseria sp. P0022.S010; assembly: GCF_051956635.1. NCBI lineage: Bacteria > Pseudomonadati > Pseudomonadota > Betaproteobacteria > Neisseriales > Neisseriaceae > Neisseria > Neisseria sp. P0022.S010. The sequence goes on from NZ_JBQCXF010000083.1 coordinate 367, forward strand.
TCTAAAGTATTATTAGCATGTAGAATTTGGTTTTAAGATTTGTAAACTTGATTTTAATCAAATTATTGCCGATAGATGATTCATATAATATAAGTGTTTAGAGTATCGATATATCGGGAATAGTCATGTCCTGTCTTGAAATGAAGTGCTTAAGTAGCATTTGGAAACGAATCCTTGTGCTGTTTACTGTGTTTTCTATGATGATAGTAAGCCTGCCTGCTTACGCAGAGCGCTTGCCTGATTTCTTGGCAAAAATTCAGCCTTCTGAAATTTTTCCTGGTGCTGATCGCTACGGCAAACCTGAAGGTAAGCCTTTGGTTGCTCGTGTATATAAAGGCGAAGAGCAGCTTGGTTTGGTTTATATCACGACTGATGTGGTCAATACGCGTGGTTATTCGAGTAAGCCGATTGATACAATGGTTGCATTGGCCAATGATGGCACTATTGCGGGAGCAAAATTGGTTGAACACCATGAGCCAATTATGCTGATCGGTATCCCGCAATCCCGTGTTGATAAATTCATTGACAAATATATCGGCTTAAATTTTATTAAAAACCCGCCTCAACCGGGTGTTGCGCCAGGGGATATTATTAGTGGTGCGACTGTAACCCTGATGGTCATCAATGACAGTATTCAGCGTTCTGTTAAGGCGGTAATCCATCAATATCATTTGGGTACTGATAAAGCAGTTCAAACCGATGCAGCAGCTGCTTCCGGCGAACAGTCTGCCGAACCTGCCGTTCAAACCCGTCCGCGTCGTGTTGCCAGTCAAGACAAACAAGATATCCTGTCATGGAATGCGCTTTTGGAACAAAAAGCCGTCGGTCATCTGCATATTTCTATCGACGAAATCAATAAACTGTTTGAGAAAAGCGGTAAAGCAGGTGTGGCAGATCATGCGGAGCAGGGCGATGGTAATGATACATTTATTGATCTGTATGTTGCCTTGGTCAGCCAACCTTCCATCGGTAAAAGTCTTTTAGGCGAAGCCGGCTGGAACAACCTGCAAAAACGTTTGAAACCTGGTCAAGAAGCCGTAATGGTGGCCGGCGAGGGTCGCTATTCTTGGAAAGGTTCGGGTTATGTTCGCGGCGGTATCTTTGACCGTATCGAAATGATTCAGGGCGATACCAGCTTCCGTTTTACTGATGCACAGCATGAGCGTGTGGTTGCTTTGGCAGCGGAAGGTGCACCTGCATTCAAAGAGGTATCTTGGTTCACAATCCCTGAGGGTGTGGAATTTGATGGTGCCGAGCCATGGCGTTTGCAATTGATGATTCAACGTGTATTGAGCGTTAACGATAAAGCTTTCGTAACTGCAGATTTGGATTACGAATTGCCAAAAGGCTACTACGTTGACGATCCTAAAGCACCGCCGGTTGAAATCAGCGCGCCGGTTGAGCAAGTTGCGGCTGCAGCTTCAGCTCCTGAAAGTACAGGTATTGCCGAAGATGCAACTGCCGGTGATGATGGTGTTTCCAACCAACTTTGGAAACAGGTTTGGAAAGCCAAACAAGGTCAAATTATTGTTGTCGGTATTGCTTTGACAATTCTCCTGTTGGTATTCCTGTTCCAAGACTGGATTGTACGTTACGAAAAATGGTATGACCGTTTCCGCCTCTGTTTCCTGATCTTTACGCTGTTTTATATCGGCTGGTATGCTCAGGCACAATTATCAGTAGTGAATACTTTGACGTTGTTCTCAGCCATTTTGACTGAGTTCCACTGGGAATTCTTCCTGATGGATCCGCTGGTATTTATTCTGTGGCTCTTTACAGCGGCGACCATGCTGTTGTGGAACCGCGGTACATTCTGTGGATGGCTGTGTCCTTTCGGTGCATTGCAAGAGTTAACCAACCGTATCGCCAAAAAATTGGGTCTGAAACAAATTACAGTACCACACTTGTTGCATACCCGTCTGAGTGCGATTAAATATGTAATTTTTTTCGCCTTGTTGGCAATTTCCCTGTACGATTTGGGTACGGCTGAAAAATTTGCTGAAATTGAGCCTTTCAAAACTGCAATCATTTTGAAATTTATGCGTGAATGGTGGTTTGTTCTGTTCGCTGCCGCTTTGCTGATCGCAGGCTTGTTTATCGAACGTTTCTTCTGCCGTTATCTGTGTCCTTTGGGTGCGGGTATCGCATTGCCGGGTCGCTTCCGTGTGTTTGACTGGCTGCGTCGCTATAAAATGTGTGGCAATCCTTGTCAGATTTGTACACACGAATGTCCGGTTCAGGCAATCGCACCTGAAGGTGACATTCATCCGAACGAATGTATCCAATGTCTGCATTGCCAGGTAATGTATCACCACGATACGCGTTGCCCTCAAGTAGTGGCAACGAATAAGAAAAAACAAAAGCAAGCGGCGGCAAAATCTGAGCAGCACGATGCGGCAGTAGCGCAAAATGCTCAAGAACAAGTTGTTCAGTTTGTTAAAAAAGAATCAGCAATCAGTGTTGACAAGTAGTAATTTATAAATAAAAAAGAGGGCTGTATCGGCAGCCCGACTTAGAAATTTTTTCATCGGCAGGCCGTCTGAAAAAAATCGGCCGCCGGATTTTATCCAAGGAGTGTCGTATGTCAGACGAAAAATTAGAACAAAACGGCTTAAGCCGTCGTTCATTCTTAGGTACTGCCGCTGCTTCCGGTGCAGGTATTGCCGGTGCCGGTTTGTTGGGCTTGGCCGGTTGCTCTAACGGCGAGGGTGATAAAGCTGCTGCTTCCGGTGCTGCACCTGCCGAGAAAGCCGCTGCTCATTCTGCCGAGCCGGGTAAACAGACTTCCGAAGTCGGTCCAGGCGAACTTGACCAATACTACGGTTTCTTGTCAGGCGGTCAATCAGGCGAAATGCGCTTGATCGGCGTACCTTCTATGCGTGAGTTGATGCGTATCCCTGTATTCAATATGGACAGCGCTACCGGTTGGGGTCGTACCAATGAGAGCTTGAAAGTCCTCAACGGAAATATTACCGAAGAAACCCGTAAATTCTTGCAAGACAGCGGTCTGCGCTGCTACCCTAACGGCGACTTGCACCACCCACACTTGTCTTTCACCGACCAAACTTACGATGGTCGTTATGCTTACGCCAACGATAAAGCAAACACCCGTGTTTGCCGTGTCCGCTTGGATGTAATGAAAACCGATAAAATCATTGATATTCCTAATGCTTCAGGTATCCACGGCCTGCGTCCGCAACGTTATCCGAAAACCGGTTACGTTTTTGCCAACGGCGAACACATTGTTCCAGTTGACGGTGTAGGCAAATGGGATGATGCGAAAACTTGGAATGCCGTTTATACCGCAATTGACGGCGAAACCATGGAGATCGCATGGCAAGTTTTGGTAGACGGTAACTTAGACAACGGCGATGCCGACTACCAAGGTAAATACTCTTTCTCTACCTGCTATAACTCTGAGCGCGCTCTGACTGTACAAGGTGCATCTTCCAACGAACAAGACTGGTGTGTGGTATTTAATCTGGCCGCCATCGAAGAAGGCATCAAAAAAGGCGACTTCAAAGAAGTTAACGGCGTGAAAATGCTGGACGGTCGTGCGGAAGCCAACTCTCCATACACTCGTTACATCCCGGTTCCTAACTCTCCTCACGGCTGTAATGCAAGCCCTGACGGCAAATACATCATGCTCAACGGTAAACTGTCTCCAACTGTTACCGTATTGGATGTCAGCAAACTGGATGACTTGTTTGCAGGTAAAATCAAAGAGCGCGATGTTGTCGTAGCCGAGCCTCAACTGGGTCTTGGCCCATTACACACTGCATTTGACGGTCGCGGCAATGCCTATACTACATTGTTTATCGACAGCCAAATGGTGAAATGGAACATCGATGACGCGATTAAAGCCTATAAAGGCGAGAAAATCGATCCGATTAAACAAAAACTCGACGTTCACTATCAACCTGGCCACAACCACACTACCATGGGCGAAACCAAAGAAGCCGACGGTAAATGGTTGGTATCTTTGAACAAGTTCTCTAAAGACCGCTTCTTGAATGCCGGTCCTTTGAAACCTGAGTGTGACCAATTGATCGACATCTCCGGCGATGAAATGCGTCTGGTGCATGACAATCCGACTTTTGCCGAACCACATGACTTGTGCTTGGTTGCTGCGTCTAAAGTGAACCCAAGCAAAACTTGGGACCGCAAAGACCCATGGTTCTGGCAAGAAGCTTTGGAACAAGCTCAAAAAGACGGTGTTGAGCTGGAAAAAGCTGCCAAAGTCGTACGTGAAGGCAACAAAGTACGCGTGTACATGACTGCCGTTGCGCCTGCTTACAGCGTTCCTCAATTTGAAGTGAACCAAGGCGACGAAGTGACCGTATATGTAACCAACGTTGAGACCATTGAAGACTTGACTCACGGCTTTACTTTGGAAGGTTATGGCATTGCTATGGAGATTGGCCCGCAAGCTACATCTTCTGTAACCTTCAAGGCTGTCCGTCCAGGCGTACACTGGTACTACTGCCAATGGTTCTGCCACGCATTGCACATGGAAATGTCTGGCCAAATGATTGTTAAACCAAAATAATTTCGGTTTGATGATTTAATTCTTCAGGCCGTCTGAAAAAACATTCTTTCAGACGGCCTTTATAGCAAAGTTGTTTGTCGGCCGATATGGCCACAAAATGAAAGCCATCATCAGACAGCTTTGCTATAACACCAAAATACCTGTTTCCGCATCGGTTTATCATGCGGCAAGCAGGCCGTCTGAAACAGAGATATGATTATGACGCACACACAAATCCATCGTTCCAAATGGCAACGTGCCGCACTCGTATTGCTGCTTGGCAGCATGGTTCAGACGGCCTTTGCCGCAGTCATCAACGTATCCGTACAAGACAATCTCAATGATGCTTTGGCGCGCGCCCAAGCCGGCGATACGCTCAAGCTTGCCTCCGGTATATACAAAACCAAACTCTATATCGACAAACCCATTACCATCGAAGGCCCTGCCGACCGTTCCGCCAAGATTGTCGGCGACCGGAGCGGGAGGACGGTTGCCGTTCATGCGCCTGATGTAACTTTGCGCAATCTGACCGTTTCCCATTCCGGCATGAGTTTGCCGGCAATGGATGCCGGTATCTATTTAGAAGAGACGGCAACGCGCGCGCTGGTGGAGCATAACAACATTATCGACAATTCTGTCGGCGTGTATATTCACGGTGCGGCAGAATCCATGGTGCGGGAAAATAAAATCATCGGCGATGCAACCCTGCGCGTTAACGAACGCGGCAACGGCGTAACCGTCTGGAATGCGCCTGGTGCGCAAGTGGTTGATAACGATATTTCCAAAGGCCGTGACGGTATTTTTTCAAATACCAGTACTCATAATACCTACAAAGGCAACCGTTTTAGCGACTTGCGCTTTGCCGTCCATTATATGTACACCAATGACAGCGAAGTCAGCAACAATATCTCCGTCGGCAACAATATGGGTTATGTGCTGATGTTTTCCGAACGCCTGAAAGTGTATGGCAACATTGCCGTTGGCAGTCGCGACCAAGGCATTATGCTCAACTACGTCAATTATTCCGAAATTCACGATAATGTGATCAACAAGGCAGGCAAATGCGTGTTTGCCTACAATGCCAACTACGATAAAATCTTTGCCAATCATTTCGAGAACTGCCAAATCGGTATCCACTTCACCGCAGCCATCGAAGGCACAACCCTGTACGAAAATTCATTTATTAACAACGAAAGCCAGGTTAAATATGTCAGCACCCGCTTCCTCGATTGGGGCGAGGGTGGTCGCGGCAACTATTGGAGCGATAACAGCGCCTTTGACCTTGACGGCGACGGCTTCGGCGACAGTGCCTACCGTCCCAACGGGATTATCGACCAAATCATCTGGCGCGCACCCGTCGCCCGGTTATTGATGAACAGCCCTGCCATCAGCATTGTCAAATGGGCGCAATCGCAATTTCCCGCCATCCTGCCCGGCGGCGTAATTGACAGCAAGCCTTTGATGAACCCCGTCCGCAATAAAACGACAACCAAATACGAAGCCATGAAGGACGAATTGCTGCATGAAGCAAAAACGCACCAATCCGAATGGGGTAATGCCGAAAACGGTGCGCTGACAGGCGGAAATGCCAATATGTAACCTTTCAGACGGCCCAATATCAAAGGCCGTCTGAAACATTCACTAGAGGAATATCCATGAGCAGTACCAACCACGTTGAATTGAGAAACGTGACCAAGCAGTTTGGCAGCCAAAAGGCCGTCAACCAAGTCGATCTGGTTCTCAAGGCTGGCGAGAGCGTCGGCATGGCGGGACACAACGGTGCAGGCAAATCTACCATTATGAAGCTGATACTCGGCCTGATTACGCCGACCGAGGGCGAAGTGATGCTTTTGGGAGAACCGACCGGCAGTAAAGCAGGGGCGCAGCGTCGCAGCCAAATCGGTTACCTGCCTGAAACGGTTGCATTGCATCCTTCATTGACCGGTATCGAAACCATGGATTTCTATGCCAAACTTAAAAAACAGCCCCTGAGTAAAAACCGTGAATTGCTCGAGCGTGTCGGCATTTCCCAGGCCGCACGCCGCCGTGTCGGCACTTACTCCAAAGGTATGCGCCAACGCCTCGCTTTGGCACAAGCCTTGTTGGGCGAGCCTAAAGTTTTATTGTTTGACGAGCCGACTACCGGCCTTGATCCGGCTTCGCGTCAAATGTTTTATGAAGTTGTGCGCGAACTCAATGGACGCGGCGCAACTGTATTGCTCAGCACCCACGCACTGGCCGAGCTTGACGGGCACGCCGACCGCATTATCGTCATGAAAAACGGCGTGAAAGTTGCCGACGGCAGCATGGATGAGTTGCATGTTCAAAGCGGCCTGCCGCTGACCGTCAACGTCCGCTTGAAGGAAGCGCGCCCGTTGAGCGAGCGTTGGCATCCGCTTTCAGACGGCCTGTCATACCAAGCGCAATGTAAAGCAGAAGAGCGCATGGCTCTTTTGAGCGAATTGGGTGATTTGGGCAGTCTTGCCTACATCGATATCCACACGCCTACACTTGACGATATGTACGCGCAATTCTTGAAGAGGGAAGACGTATGAACCCCGTTTGGATTATTACCGGCAAAGAAGTCCGAGACAGCCTGCGCAACCGTTGGGTTCTTGCCGCCGCACTTTTGCTTGCCGCATTGGCACTGTCATTAGGCTTTCTCGGCAGCTCGCCGACCGGTTCGGTCAAGGTTGATCCCTTGACGGTAACCGTAGTCAGCCTGTCCAGCCTGTCTATTTTCCTGATTCCGCTGATTGCGATGTTGCTCTCTTATGATGCACTGATCGGCGAAATCGAGCGCGGTACAATGGCGTTGCTGCTAAGTTACCCCATCTCGCGCAACCAAATCCTTGCCGGTAAATTTATCGGCCACCTCATCATTCTTGCCCTTGCCACCACGGCAGGCTACGGGTTGGCAGGTATTACCCTTCAGCTTGCCAACGGCGGTTTTGATATTGCCGCATGGCAACCTTTCGCCCTTTTGATTGCTGCCAGCGTGATTCTTGGCGCAGCCTTTTTGTCCATGGGCTATTTGATCAGCGCAAAAGTTAAAGAACGCGGTACCGCCGCCGGTATCGCCATCGGCGTATGGCTGTTTTTTGTGGTGATTTTCGATATGGCGCTTTTGGGTGTTTTGGTTGCCGATACCGAACAAGTCATTACCGCGCCTGTAGTGGAAACCGTTCTTCTGTTCAACCCCGCAGACATTTATCGCCTGCTGAACTTGACGGGTTACGAAAATACAGCCATGTATGCCGGCATGGCAGGTTTGAGCGAACAAATCAGCCTGAGTATGCCTGTTTTGCTGACGGCTCAGGTATTATGGGTTATCATTCCTTTGATTTTAGCCGCCTGGATTTTCGGAAAGCGACAAATATGAGAAAAATATTATTGACAACCTTCACACTCATCGCATTGGCAGCCTGCAGCAAGCAGGACAACAGCCCTCCGCCTGCGCCCCAACAAATCAGCGATAGTGCAGTGGGTCATTACTGCAGCATGAATTTGACTGAACACAACGGCCCTAAAGCGCAAATCTTCTTGAACGGCAAACCTGAAAAACCAGTCTGGTTTTCCACCATCAAGCAGATGTTCGGCTACACCAAGCTACCTGAAGAGCCGAAAGGCATTCATGTCATCTATGTTACCGATATGGGTAAAGTCAAAGATTGGGAAAAACCCAATGCCGACACTGAATGGATAGATGCGAAAAAGGCCTATTACGTTATCGAAAGCAGCTTTATTGGCGGCATGGGTGCGGAAGATGCGCTTCCTTTTGCCGACAAGGCACAAGCTGAAAAATTCGCCAAAGAAAAAGGCGGCAGAGTTGTCGGTTTTGCAGAAATGCCCGACGAATATATTTTCAAATAAAACAATCAATAAAGGCCGTCTGAAACCATTTCAGACGGCCTTTGTGTTGAAGGCTTGCCGATTGATATTTAATGATGCAGGCTTGCAATGTAAAAATAAAAAATCCAAGGAATACGCCATGTCCACCCCTTTAACGCGCCGCCGTTTTATCGCCATCGCCGCCACACTTGCCGCCGGTGCCGGCATTCCCTTTGTCATCAGCCGAAAAACCAATCGGCCGACTCATTCAGCCGGCCCGAATCAAGAAGGACAGCCTGTTATCTGGAAAGGGATTGCATTAGGCTCGGGTGCGGAATTGCGTTTGTTCGGTGTTGGGCGCAGGCAGGCGGAGATACTGATCAACAAAGTATTGGCGGAAGTTTCACGATTGGAAAAAATCTTCAGCCTGTATCGGGATGACAGCCTGATCAGCCGCTTAAACCGAGAAGGCCGTCTGAAAAATCCGCCATCCGATTTTTTGCAGCTGCTCAGTATCAGCCGGGATATTCATCGGCTGACGCAAGGTGCATTTGATCCCAGCATTCAGCCTTTGTGGAATCTGTATGCCGACCATTTCAGACGGAATCCGAAAACCGAAACGCCGCCGTCTGAACGCAGCATCAAAGATACGCTTAAATTGGTGGACTTCAATAAAGTCGACTTTGATACTAAAGAAATCCGTTTTGCCCAAAAAGGCATGGGCTTGTCGCTTAACGGCATTGCCCAAGGCTATATCACCGACAAAGTAGCTGAATTGTTGAAGCAGCAAGGCGTTTCTCAGGCATTGATTGATATGGGGGAGATTTACGGCTTTGATAATGCCAACCAGCGCGAGTGGAATGTCAGCATCCGCAATCCTGACCAAGAAGATCAAATTCTGACCACCATTGCCATGAAAAATCAAGCGTTTGCCACATCGGGCGGCTATGGCACGGTAATGGACGAGGCAGGCAAATTTACCCATCTTTTTGACCCGCGCACAGGCGGAAGCCAGCCGCGCTATAAAAGCATGAGCGTTATGGCGGAAAGTGCGGCAGTTGCCGATGCCTTTTCTACCGCATTTTCTATTATGGATGAAGCGGCCATCCGTACTTCGGCTCAAGTTAAAAAGGCACAGGTTTGGCTGGTGATGCCGAATAATGAATTGAAGAAGATTGGAGACTGAGGGAAGGGCGGCCTTGCCTGCAATTTTGCCTATGTGTATAGGGTAGGGAAGGCTTGATTGCTGAAAAAATGGAAGATAAAAAAGAAGGGCTGCCCAAGGGGGCAACCCTGAAACTCTTGCAGCTGGGAGTAATTAGCAAGAGATTACGACACTTAAAACAAAAATTCACTCATTTCAAAGCACGAAGCTTTAATATCTAAGCAAAACGGTATTTCGACCGCTCAAACCCCTTCGATACGGAGAAACACAACATATATGGGAAAATCCGACAAAGTGGTTTGAAGCAATTCAGATGAACGGTCTGTAATGCAGATAACCGGATGTCTTTAGATGAGCGGTATAATATCAGGATAAGCGGAACATTACTAGTGAATATTATAAAAAAGTAGAATAATTCATTTAGTGATTGATTATATTGAATAAAAACATGATTTCTTATTGAACTTTTTTACAACATATTGATTTGGCTTTAAAAAGGGAATTGTGTAAGTGTTTGGCGTTAATCAAAAAACTTGTTTTGAGCTTTGAGAAGAGATAATCAATAGAAAAAGGCCGTCTGAACGTTCAGACGGCCTTTTTTCAAAGAGCGATTTATTTGGTTGCAGAAGCAGTAGAGGCGGCTTCGGCTTGAGCGCCTGCAGCTGCGTTTTCACCCCATGCCGCAGGGTATTTGTAACCGGCAAAGCGTTTTTGTGAGTAGGCTTTGAACTCGTCAGAGTTGTAGGCTTCGG
>NZ_JBQCXF010000084.1:0-10366 GCF_051956635.1 Neisseria sp. P0022.S010
GCGTTGAAACCATCGATCCTTCCCAAACCGGTTCTTACGGTATTGTCGAAGTCGAGCAGCTGAAAAACTATCAACGTATTATCAACATCGTTGAAAAACCCAAACCGGAAGAAGCGCCTTCCAACCTCGCCGTTGTCGGCCGCTACATCCTGACTCCGCGTATTTTTGACTTGTTGTCCAACCTGCCCCGCGGCGCCGGTAACGAAATCCAACTGACAGACGGTATCGCCCGCCTGCTCGACCATGAGTTTGTTTTAGCTCATGCGTTTGATGGCAAACGCTACGACTGCGGCAGCAAATTAGGTTACCTTGAAGCAACCGTGGCTTACGGTTTGAAACACCCTGAAACTGGCGAACAATTCAAAGAATTGCTCAAGCAATACGCTTAAGCCCAGCCATTATGAAAAGGCCGTCTGAAATTTCAGACGGCCTTTTTCTCAAACTTATTTCTTCCAATATGCCGGAGTCAGCAAAATCAGAACGGTAAAAATCTCCAAACGTCCCAACAACATCACCGCCGTACACAGCCACTTCTGTACATCGCTCAGCGCGGCGTAATTATGCGACGGACCAACTGCCCCCAAACCCGGCCCTGCATTAGTAATACAGGCAATGACTGCCGTAAAGGCGGATAAAAAGTCCAAGCCTGCCGCCATCAGTAAAAAGCTGAATACGATGACCGTCATAAAGTAAATAAAGATGAACGACATGACGGTCAGCGCCATACGATCCGGAATGGAGCGGTTGTTGACCTTTACCGTACGAACCGCGCGCGGGTGCAGCAAAATCAACATTTCGCGCAAGCTGAATTTGAACAACACCAACGCACGCACGTTTTTAATACCGCCCCCCATAGAGCCTGAACTTGCCAATACGTTCGACAGGAAAAACATCCACAATGACACAATCAGCGGCCATTGGGCAAAGTCAGCATTGGAAAAACCGCTGGCCAACCCGATGGACACAAAGTTGAAGCTGACAAAGCGCAAAGCTTCGCCAAGGCTTTGATAAACGTCCTGCTGCCATAAATACAATGCCGAAATCAAAATACTGCCCGACAAAACCAGCAACATGGAACGGCATTCTTCATCTTTCCAATACACCTGCAAAGAGCGGTTGCCCAGCGCAGTAAAGTGGCTGGCAAAATTGATACCGCCCCAGACAGTAAAAAACATCAACGTCCATTCGACTGCCACAGAATCAAAATAGGCAACGCTGTCATCATGTGTAGAAAAACCGCCCAAGGCCACAGCCGACATCGCATGGCACAAGGCATCAAACCAGCCCATGCCGGCAATATGTAAGGATACAAAGGCGGCAGCAGTTGTCAGCGCATAGGCAAACCACAGCCGTTTGGCCACTTGAGAAATGCGGGGAGCCATCTTGCTTTCCTTATCCATACCCGGAATTTCCGCTTTGAAAAGCTGCGTCCCCCCCACGCCCAACATTGGCAAAATCGCCACAGCCAGCACGATAATACCCATACCGCCAAGCCAGTTGAGCATGTGCCGCCAAAAATTCACCGACGGCGCCAGCGTATCCAAGCCGGAAATTACTGTTGCCCCCGTTGTCGTCAGCCCCGACATCGCTTCAAAAAATGCATCAGTAAAACTCATGGACGGCATATAGAAATAAATCGGCATCGCCGCCACGACGGCAAAGGCCAGCCACAGCATCAATACCAGGGTAAATCCGTCACGCGGCCGCAATTCACGGTTGAAACGCAAAGTCAGCACCCAAGTAACGCACGACACCAACAATACTGTCAAAGCCGTATAGGCAAACACGAAAAACGCGCTGTCGTGATAAAAATACGACATCAGTGTCGGCACAGCCAACAACAGTGAAAACAACAGCCCCAGCTTGGACAATACATGGATAATCGGCACAACCTTGCTTACCGCACCACCCAATCTGAAACCCTTATACAAATCCATCATATCCCTATCATCAGAAAACAAAATATTCAGACGGCCTCATGAAAAAAAGGCCGTCTGAAACAGCATATTTTATCAAAATGCCGCAACCCCGTGATAAAGAAAAACCAAAAAACACTTGCCTGCTCTTTTTCTAAGAGTATAATGTTATACCATAACATTAACTGGAGAAAGAAATGAAACCCGATATCCACCCAGACGACTATCGTACCGTCCTGTTTTACGACAGCGGTGCAGACCAAGGATGGCTCATCCGTTCATGTGCCAATACCCACGGAAAAACCATGGTTTGGAAAGACGGAGTAGAGTATCCCCTCTTCTCTCTTGATACCTCTTCCGCGTCCCACCCCGTATACACAGGCAAACAACGCAACGTCAATGTCGAAGGTCGCGCCAGCAAGTTCAACCAACGTTACCAATCCATGATGTCTTCTTTCAGAAAGGATAAATGATGCAAGTTCTCTCATCTCTGAAAACTGCAAAAAAACGACACCGCGACTGCCAAATTGTCCGCCGAAAAGGCAAAGTGTACGTCATTTGCAAGAGCAATCCCTGTTTTAAAGCACGCCAGCGTTAAGCTGTCCTATCCTTCTTTCAATGTAACTCTCTGAATTTTCTGCACTTTCGTTTACCTCTAGCGCAAGTGCGGCTTTTTTTCAAACGGCATTAATCATTCATATCAAAACTACAAAGAATCCTGCCATACTCCCGGAAACAGGAAGAAAAAGTAAATAATGGTTATCCCTATTGTGAAGCCATAAAGATATTTATAACATGCCGCTACATTCTTCCTTCAATACTGACCATAGGAGTCAAAAATGAAAGTAAAAGCCCTGCTTGCAATTGCCGCCGCCATGAGCCTCGCTGCCTGTGCCGCACCTGAAGCCCATCGCCATGACCATGGTCAACGTCATGAGCACAATCATGACCACAGCCATGCACACGAACATGGTCAGCAACATAATGACGGCCGTGTTCAATCATTCAGCTGCGAAAACGGCCTGTCTGTACAAGTCCGCAACCTGAGCACCAACCAAGTTGAACTGCGTCTGGACGACAAAGTTGCCACCCTGTCTTCTGCCGTTGCAGGTTCAGGCGAACGCTATGTTGCCAACCAAGGCTTGTTCGGCAAAGGCGCTGAATGGCATCAAAAAGGCAGCGAAGCATTCTTCGGCTTCACTGACCCATACGGCAACAAAGTAGAAACTTCTTGCTCTGCCCGCTAATTTCTACTTAGCAATAGAATAGCTGAAGGCCGTCTGAAACAAGTTTTCAGACGGCCTTTAATTTTATGGCTGGTCGGGCTTGGATCCTTGTTGGTTGATTTTTATCAGTTCCCGTACCCAATTGACTGTTGCGGTACTTTCCCAAGAGGTGAACTTTGCCGTGGGAGAGTTGTTCGTGCATACACCTTCAAACAATAATCCGTTTAAAGCCAGCTTGGCGGTAACTTCTGGTTTGAAATGGGCATATTTTCTAGATTTCTTTGCATAGACAATATAATTTTCCCCTTCATCCAAAATATCGAATGTTACGATAGGCATGGCATTTTTCTTAAGTTCTCTTTTCCGATGTTCGATGTATTTGAGGCTTTCCGATAACCGCTGTTCGTTTGAAAGTTTTGTCAAAGAAGGATTGAGTAGCTCCATACTCACTAAAAAACATGTTTTTTCAACCAAGCCCTGGTGACATTCTTTTGTAGAGTAGCGTCCGCTTCCCCTTGTATAGCATGATGGTTCGGGATAAATATAATATGCCCTCGTAACCTTCGCTACTTGCTGAATCTTGTCGAAAAATGTTTTTGCTTCTTGAAATTCTTTTTTTTCAAAATCAATCGGTACGCCGTTTTGAGGGGTAATCACGTTAATCGGAATATTGTGCACTCGGATTGTTTCCTGTAACTGTTCAACCGGTTGCTGTTGCTGATTATTGCAGGCAGACAATAAGCTTATAGTGAAAAGCAGTATCCTTTTTTTCATCTTCATCTCCATTTTTGTCAAACAAAGGCCGTCTGAAAACCTATTTTCAAAGTTTTCAGACGGCCTTTATCTTAGACCAAACAATTAAGCGTAATGTCTGTCTTCGCCTTTACCGTCAACGTTATCAGCACAACGTTTACAGATGGTTTCATGGCCTGCAACTGCGCCCACATCGTGGGTATAGTGCCAGCAGCGTTCGCATTTTTCACCATCGCTGGCTTTAGCGGTTACAGCAAGTTCATCACCTACTTTCACTTCAGCTTTAGACACCAGCAAAGCAAAACGCAATTCTTCGCCCAAAGTGTTCAGATAGTCGGCAATTTCTTCCGGAGCCGTAATTTCGGCTTCGGCTTGCAATGAAGAACCGACTGTTTTATCCGTACGCAGAGGCTCAATGGCGGCAGTTACTGCTTCGCGTGCTTCGCGGATTGCCGTCCATTTTTTCACCAGTTCGGCTTCGGCTTTTTCGTTGATGGGCGGGAACTCGTGCCAGGTGTGGAAGAGGACACTGTCTTCTTCGCCACCACCGATGATGTCCCATGCTTCCTCGCCGGTGAAGCACAAAATCGGAGCAATCAGCAGAACCAAACTGCGAGTGATGTGATACAGGGCAGTTTGCGCGCTGCGGCGTGCATGGCTGTCGGCTTGGGTGGTGTAGAGGCGGTCTTTCAGGATGTCGAGGTAGAACGCGCCCAAGTCTTCCGAACAGAAGGCGACGATGTCTTTCACGGCGAAGTGGAAGGCGTAGCGCGGATAGTAGTCGCCCGCCAGTCGCTCTTGCAGCTGGCGCGCCAATACTAAGGCGTAACGGTCGATTTCGACCATGTCTGCCTGCGGCACGGTGTGTTCGAACGGGTTGAAATCGCTGAGGTTGGCAAACAGGAAGCTCAAGGTGTTGCGGATGCGGCGGTAGCTTTCGGTGACGCGTTTGAGGATTTCTTTGGAAATCGCCAATTCGCCGCTGTAATCGGTGGATGCCGCCCACAGGCGCAGGATGTCTGCGCCGAATTCGTTATAGACTTCTTGCGGCGCGACGACGTTGCCGATGGATTTCGACATTTTGCGGCCGTTTTGGTCAACCACGAAACCATGGGTCAGAAGCTGTTTGTACGGGGCGCGTCCCATGGAAGAGGCGCAGCCGGTCAGCATGGAGGATTGGAACCAGCCGCGGTGTTGGTCGCTGCCTTCGAGGTACAAGTCAGCCGGCCATTCCAATTCTTCGCGTTGTTTCAAGACGGAGTAATGGGTCGAGCCGGAGTCGAACCATACGTCCATGGTATCGGAAAGTTTGTCGTAATTTTCGCAATCTTCCGCACTCAAGAGTTCGCTCTTATCAAGAGAGAACCATGCTTCGATGCCTTTTCCTTCGATTTTTTGAGCAACTTTTTCCAACAACTCGGCAGAGTTTGGATGCAGTTCACCGGTTTCTTTGTGAACAAAGAAAGTCATCGGCGTGCCCCAATAGCGTTGGCGTGAAACCACCCAGTCAGGACGGCCTTCAATCATGGCTTCCAAACGCGCGCGACCCCATGATGGGAAAAATTCAGTGTCATCAACGGCTTTGATGGCTTTATCGCGCAAGGTTTTACCGTCGTCACCTGCTTTATCCATACCGACAAACCATTGGCCGGTCGCACGGTAAATCAACGGCGTTTTGTGGCGCCAACAGTGGGCGTAGCTGTGTTCGATTTTGCTGCTTGCCAAGAGGTTGCCCGTTTCTTCCAGCCATTGCAGGATGACGGGATTCGCTTCCCAAACGCTCATGCCTGCGACGCGCGGCGTTTCGCTGATGTATTTGCCTTCGGCATTGACGGGGTTGTAAAGCTCGATGCCGTATTTGTTGCAGACGGCGTAGTCTTCCAAACCGTGCGCGGGGGCGGTGTGTACCAAGCCCGTACCAGCGTCGGTGGTAACGTGTTCGCCGTTGAGCATGAGAATATCGCGTTCGAGGAACGGATGATTCATGTGCAGGTTTTCCAGCTTGTCGCCGGTGGTTTCTGCCAATACTTTCAGGTCGTCTGAAACGAAGCCGTAGCGTTTGAGCGCATCTTCTGCCAAATCTTTCGCCAGCACCAATTTGCCTTTGGGCGTATCGATTAATTGATACACCACGTCCGCACCCGCAGACACAGCTTGGCTCGCAGGCAGCGTCCAAGGCGTGGTCGTCCAGATGACGGCAAACGCTTTGCCTTCGATACCTGCCAAACCGAATGCGGCGGCAAGCGCGGCAGTGTCTTTAAACGGATAGGCAACGTCAATCGCAGGCGATACTTTGTCTTTGTATTCCACTTCCGCTTCCGCCAGCGAAGAGCCGCAGTCCAAGCAGAACTGAACCGGTTTCGCGCCGCGGTAGAGATAGCCCGATTTGTAGATTTCGCCGAGCATACGCACGGTATCCGCTTCGGTTTTGAAATCCATGGTCAGGTAGGGATTGTCCCAATCGCCCAACACGCCCAGACGGATGAAGTCTTTTTTCTGGCGGGCGATCTGTTCGGCGGCGTATTCGCGGCACAATTCGCGGAAACGCGCTTTAGGCATGTCTTTGCCGTGCAGCTTTTCCACCATCACTTCGATGGGCAGACCGTGGCAGTCCCAGCCCGGCACATAAGGCGCATCGAAACCGGCTTGGGTTTTGCTGCGGATAATGATGTCTTTAAGGATTTTGTTGACGGCATGACCGATGTGGATGTCGCCGTTGGCATACGGCGGGCCGTCGTGCAGGATGAATTTCGGACGGCCTTTGGCGATTTCACGCAGTTTTTGATAGCGTTTTTGCTCGTACCAGCTTTTCAGCCATGCAGGCTCGCGCTTGGCAAGATTGCCGCGCATTGGAAACGGGCTTTCGAGCAGGTTTACGGTTTTGCTGTAATCGGTCATTTTTTGATCTCTATTGTTGCGGTATTTCGGTTTCAGACGGCCTGATTACTCATTTTGAAAAGAACAGGCCGTCTGAAAAAATTCAAAGGACTTATTGTAGCCCAATTGTCTTGATTTTATAAGCTTCTAGAAGCGTTTCTATACTTTCCAAACCTTCGCATCTTCCATATCTTGCAAAATTTGGGTTTTCAATGCTTCGATACTCTCAAATTTTTTCTCGTCACGCAGTTTGTGCAGGAAGCGGACGAAGATGCGTTGGCCGTACAAATCACCGTTGAAATCGAACAGATGGACTTCCAGCTTTTGCGAGCGGTTGTTGCTGACAGTAGGGTTAAAACCAAAGCTGGCAACGCCTCGGCGCGTGCCGAATGTGCCGTCTGCTTCAACGACAAATACGCCGCTTAGCGCATAATGATACGGAGGAAGTTGGACATTGGCGGTAGGCGCGTTGATGGTGCGGCCGAGTTTTTGCCCGTGTTTGACCTTTCCGCTCAACACATAATCATGGCCCAACAGTTTTTTGGCGTATTCCAACTTGCCGTCTGAAAGGGCTTGGCGGACGGCGGTACTGCTGGTGCGGATGTCTTCAACGATAACGGACGGCGTGCGCTCGGTTTGCATATCGGGCTGTTGAGCCAAGAGTTCAAAACAGCCTTCACGGCCGGCACCGAAACGGAAATCGTCGCCAATCAGCAGATAACGCGTATTGAGCGTTTGGCGCAAAAGCTGGTCGATAAACGCTTGTGCGCTCATATCGGAGAAAGCTTGGTTAAAACGCAAGACCCAAACGGCATCCACACAACCGGTTTCACGCAAAAGACGCAATTTGGTACGTAGCGGACTGATGCGGTAAGGCAGCTTTTTCCCGGCTTTGCGCGCAAAAAATTCTTTGGGCTGAGGCTCAAAAACAACAACGACAACAGGCAGACCGCGCTGGTCTGCCTCTCGTTTGAGTTTTTGTAGAATGTGTTTGTGCCCAAGGTGTACGCCGTCGAAGTTGCCGATGGTTACGGCGGCTCCTTGCGGAAATTTGGGCGCGTGTCGCTGTCCAAGCCAGATGTTCATGGGTGGTGGTATTGTGTTTGAATAGGCGGCTATTGTAAACGTTATTGCCGTTTCAATAAACCTTAGGCCATCTGAAACCAATAAATATATGCTTTCAGACGGCCCTAAAGTTTGTTAATACCTTACCACCACCAAGGATAACGGCCAAACGGATAGCCCCAATCGTCGTAATAGCGATAGTAGCGGGCTTCGCGCAGCTGTTCTTGGGAAATATAGTTTTGCCATGCCATTTTATAGCAGGCTTGGAACATCGGATCGGAAACTTTGTCGATATATTTGAGGCGGAAGGCTTTTTGTTCCGCAGTTGCGGCACCGGGTTTGCCTTCTTCGTCAAATTTTCGGCGGATCAGCGCGGCAGTCTCTTGGTCGCATTGAGCGGCAAGATGTACTTGAAGATCCTGCTCATAGCGTTTCTGCGCTTGGGCGCGTGCGGCTTTTTGCTCAGGCGTGGTGGCGCAGGCGGCAAGTAATGCGGCAGCACCAATCAATAAGGTCAGGCGGATAGGATTCATCGGATGTTTCCTTATACTCATGTATGGCTATTAATGTACGCCTTCATCTTGCAATGGGCAAGTGTGGCAACTTAGGGACACTTTATATTATTTGTTCTTAGCAACAGGCAGTTGCATATAAAATACACTCCGTATAAATGCTCGCCCCTATCCTCAAATCAATGAACGACGACAAACGGCCCCACTCTTACCGACAGCGCCACCATAGGCAACACACGCCGCCGTTTTGGCAGGCAGACCGCCCGTACCTGCACGAACACAATATTTCCGATGCCCGTTTCAGACGGCTGGGTTACATCATGGCCTTTCTTGCCGGTGCGATTAATGCCGGCGGTTACTTCGCATTCTCACGTTATACCTCCCACGTTACCGGCTCAATGTCGCTGTTGGCAGATGTTTTGTATCTTCAAGAGTGGAGTGTGGCCATTATTGCCACAATCAGCGTGTTGTGTTTTGTTGCCGGAGCCGCGCATTCGGGCTGGGTGATTTTGTGGACGCAGCAAATGCGTTTCCGTGGCAGCTTTGGTTTTTCCATGTGGCTGGAAGCGGTTTATCTATTGATCTTCGGCTTGTTCGGCATTACCGCGATGGAATGGGATTTTGGCGGCCCGGATTTCATCATGCCGTCTTTAGCATTGTTTTTATTGTGCTTTATCATGGGCATGCACAATACCGTCATTACGCTTTTGTCCGGCTCCGCCATCCGCTCCACCCACATGACCGGCACGGCAACCGATTTGGGAATTGAAATTTCACGTGCACTTTATTATTCCAAGCAACACCATCCGCGCCTCCCGCACGTCCGCGTCAACAAACCGAAAATGTGGCTTTTAAGCGGCTTGATGCTGTCGTTTTTACTGGGCGGCATCGTTGGCGTATGGGGTTATCATTTGGTCGGCCATCATTTCGCCCTGCCCGTTTCCGCCGTTTTGTTCATACTGGGCGCAGGCTCGGTGGGATACGATGTCAAAGTCAGATTGAAATGGGCATTTGTCAGCTGGTATCGCCGTAAAAAGGAAAAACGGAAGAAATCGTAAAGAAACCTGCTTTTTATCTGGTAGTAAAATGGCCAAACGGTCAGAAAAATGCAGAAATGTTTCAGTATTATGTTAACTGGCAAATATTTGCGTAATATCGGGTTAAACCCGTTCTTTTGCGTTTCAGATATTCGGTATCATTAATTCGTAATGACCCACGCGGTTTTTATTCATTTTTTTCAGACGGCCCGTGCCGTCATCTAAAAAGAGGATACGACATGAAATTCTTAAAACCCCTGACCGTTATTGCTACTGCAATTCCTTTGGCACTTACCGGCTGTGTAACTGATCCTGTTACCGGTCAACAATCCGCCAGCAAAACCGCTATGTACGGTTTGGGTGGTGCGGCTGTTTGCGGCATCGTTGGTGCGCTGACCCACGGCGGTAAAGGCGCGCGTAACTCCGCATTGGCTTGTGGTGCAGTAGGTGCCGGTATCGGCGGTTACATGGACTACCAAGAGAAAAAACTGCGTCAAAGCCTGGCCAACACTAACATCGAAGTTGAACGTCAAGGCAACCAAATCAAACTGGTTATGCCTGAAAACGTAACCTTCGCTACCGGCAGCGCTGCCCTGAGCGGCCATGCTCAAAGCGCCTTGTCTGCCGCCGCGCAAACTTTGGTTCAATATCCTGACACCACTTTGACCATCAACGGCCACACCGACAATACCGGTAACGACGCCATCAACGAGCCATTGTCTCGCAACCGCGCCGAATCTGTTGCCATCTTCCTGCAATCCCGTGGCGTAAGCAGCACCCGTTTGAGCACTTTCGGTTACGGCTCCCGTCAACCCATCGCCTCCAACGCTACTGTTGAAGGCCGCGCACAAAACCGCCGCGTTGAAATCTTGATCAACCCCGACCAACGCGCCATTGACGCTGCTAAAAAACAAATGTAATCCGACATCTGTCTGATTCCCATAATTAAGGCCGTCTGAAATTTCAGACGGCCTTTTTTC
>NZ_JBQCXF010000085.1:0-10127 GCF_051956635.1 Neisseria sp. P0022.S010
AATTATCGAAAATTTCAACCAACTGTGTTATACTGTCTGCTTCGTTTTCTTCACCGCGTCAGCAGCGAAGAACCGAACTATACGCCCTCCAACAAAACCAGTCAACACCTTTCTCGAAATTATTTTCAAAAATTTAATCACCCCCCTGTTTTAACAGGGTTTTTATTTTTCTCAAAACACCTCAAATCTTCCCTATTCGCGTCCTATATCCAACCCGGTTCAATACTAAGGCCGTCTGAAAGAGTATTTCAGACGGCCTTTTTGAGGTTTTATGTCTATATTTTTAGTCGGCAAACTGTTTTTTCATTCGTTCGCGTCGCTCTTGCGCTTCTACGGACAGTGTCGCGGTCGGACGTGCCAGCAGGCGTTTGAGGCCGATGGGTTCGCCGGTATCGGCACAGAAACCGTAATCGCCTTCGTCAATGCTGCGGATGGTCGCTTGTACTTTACTGAGAAGTTTACGCTCGCGGTCGCGGGTGCGCAGTTCTA
Organism: Neisseria sp. P0022.S010; assembly: GCF_051956635.1. NCBI lineage: Bacteria > Pseudomonadati > Pseudomonadota > Betaproteobacteria > Neisseriales > Neisseriaceae > Neisseria > Neisseria sp. P0022.S010. Next base: position 490 of record NZ_JBQCXF010000085.1, read on the forward strand.
AAGCGTATTCTTCTTCTTGAGTAGCGCGGTCGGCAGGATCGGGGGCGGATTCGTGCTCTTGGAGATGACCGGTAGTGGTGTTTGCATTTTCAATCAGCTCTTCTTGCATTTTAACCAGTAGTTCGCGGAAGAAGGCCAATTGGTCGCTGTTCATGTAGTCCTCTTCGGGACCATCCCAGTTTAAAATATCTTGTTCTGTCAGCTTTGCCATGGTGTCTGCTTTCGGTTTATGTTAATGATTTGGATGCTACGGGTTTGCTTTTATTGGGTTTTCTTGAATTTCCGTTTTGGAAATTGGGCGAATCATATCATGTTTTACCTATTCATTTGTTCTTTATATTTCGATTTGCACTTTTTTGCACTAGCTTACGCCTAAATATATTAATGCGCTTTTTAGGACGTTGTATTTTTGGTCGTTAATACCTGCTGCACTTTCAGACGGCCTATTGGAGCAACCATAGATTTGTTTGCTGGATAAGCTGGGGAAACCATCGTGTCAGCCACAACCATAATAAGAGTGCCAACAAACTGCCTGAAAAATCGTATCGACCTGCGCGTAAGAAGGAAAACGGTTTGAGCAATGGCTGCAGGATTCGTTCGATGGCATAGGTCAACGGCGAATAGCGGCCCTGTATGCTGGACACCATTCTGATAATCAGAGCGATAAGTAATGTATAGGCTGCGGCTTTCAGCATATGGAGTGCGGCAAACCAGAAGTTTGCCAGAATCAGCTTATTGCTGATGGATAATGCCGGCGAGATGAAAATAATGGCGGTACAGGCAAGGTAATACACCAGAAAACCTGCGGGCAGGCAGTACCAATCGGTTTTCTCGCCGCTTGGAAATGCTTTTTGCCAAGGTTTGGTCAGCCAGCCTGTTGCCTGTATGCTGAATTTGAGCAGGGGGTGTTCTGCCGCCAATCCTGCGTATCGGAGCAAAAAGCGTGTGATACACAGGATGGCAACGGCGTCTGCCAATAATAGGAGCAAGTCGCCGCGCATGTTCAGACGGCCTTGTATTGTTGCGCCATTTCTTGCGAACGTTTAACGCAGGCTTCTACGCCCTGTTCGATGGCCTCGGCAACGTGACGGGCTTTGAAGGTTTCGATGGCTTCGTGTGTTGTGCCGCCTTTGGAAGTTACGTTTTGCTGTAATTGTGCGAATGCTTCGCCGGTTTGTTCGGCCAAAGCCACGGCGCCTTTAAATGTGGCGAGGCTCAGTTCGCGTGCGTCTTGTTCGTTGAAACCTTGTGCCAAAGCCGCATTTTGGAGCGCGCCCAACAGATAGAAAACGTAGGCGGGGCCGCTGCCGCTGATGCCGGTAATATTGTGGAGTTGCTCTTCCTCGTTCAGCCAAACGGTCGTGCCGACAGAACGCATGATGCTGTCTGCGGCTGCGCGGTCGGCTTCTGAAACGCTTGCATCGGCAAACATACCGGATACGCCCAAACCGATTTTGGCCGGCGTATTGGGCATGATGCGCACGATACGGCGTGTACCGCCCAGATAATGGCTGAGGGTATCGATGGACAATCCGGCCGCTACGGACAACACCAGCGCGCCATTTAAACGGATGTTTTGACAGGCTGCCTGCATGTCTTGCGGTTTGACGGCGAGAATGAGGACGTCGTCCGCACTCAATTCGGGCAGGTTTTCAGAAGTGGCTACGCCCAATTCTTGAACCAACTGCGCACGTCTTTCGGCGCCGCGTTCGACAATGTGGACACGATAGCCGTCTTGTTTGACCAAACCGCCTGCAATGGCAGTCGCCATATTGCCGCCGCCTAAAAAGTAGATGTTCATAAATTTCCTTAATTTTTTAAATGAGATACATTTGCTGATGTCGTCTGAAATACCGTTTCCATCATACCGACAAAATTTCAGACGACCTTTTTACCAACGGACGCTTTCGGGCAGTGATGTTCGGTATAAACCCTGTTTTTCCAAACAATCCTATGAATAATAAATTATTATATATACTTACTAATAAAACTAATTTTTATAGTTTACTGGAAATAAAGGCTGTTCTAAATTCCAAGGCAAATTTTGTTCAGAAAATATTTTTTCTATTTTCTGAACAAACATCTTCCACCTAGGATCATTCTCATCAAACTCTTCATATCCGCTTAAACAGCAATCCTGGCAAATAGATTTTAATTTATCAGTGCCCTCTAACATTTCTGTTGTCCAAATATCCCTTTCTTGGCATGACATTTCATTATTATCATCAAACGATGTAAGTTCTATATTAGCAATAATCGAAAACTCATGTTCCAAAGAGTTCAATTCCCCAGAAGGGAAGTCTAAATCAATTAATGACTCTAATAAACCGCACTTTATAGCTCTATAAACAAACTCAACACCTACCTGCAATAAATATTTTCTATTTTCAAGATTCATATCTAATGTCATAGGAAAAAAGTTAGATATTCCAAACTCAATATCAGAACACCATTGCAATTTCTCATACATATTAAACAAATAACTTTTCTTTAACATTACTTAACCTTGCTTTTTACTGGGAATTTTAGTTTTAATGGAACTCCATTATTCTGTTGTAGTAAAGCTGGATTATTAATTTCTACCGTGGCAGTTGACGATGTAGTTTTTAGGCTAGATGTTCTTGCCGGAATCCTTCTTTTTTAAAAGTTTCCGCTAAAGGGCGTTTATCGCGGGTTTGCCAAGCTAGCCCGCAAGCTTCAAACTTTTTGATTTTCCTACTGAAATAATCATTAGCTGCGGTACGATAAGCATTATCGTCAATAGAATAATTCCCGTCCGCCAAACGCTTCCCGCGGAAATCCTCGATAGAAGGCGGCGGTTCGCCTTTAATTTCCCAAAAATCTATTGCTGCCGGCTTTTTGGGTTTGCACCAGCCCGATAAGGACTCACATTGATACCAGCCCATCAACCGACAACCCGTTAAGGTCAAACCAAGCAAAACGACCGAGATAATCTGTTTCATTGGCTGCCTTCTCCTTTTTGTTTTTGTTCCCGTCTGCCGAAAATCGCGCTGCCGATGCGGACATGGGTTGCGCCGCATTCTACCGCGATTGGCATATCTCCGGACATACCCATAGATAAAACATCTGCTTCGACGCCTGCCGCGTTCAACTCAGCCAACAGCCGCTGCATGGTGTGAAACTGGCTGCGCAACTCATCGTTGCTGCTGTCGGCCTTGGCCACACACATCAATCCGCGCACTTGAATATTCGGCAACTTGGCCACTTCAAGGGCCAGCCCGACCGCTTCATCGGGCGCCACGCCGTGTTTCGCCTCTTCAGCGGCAATGTTCACTTCAATGCACACCTGCAACGGCGGCATTTCAGACGGCCTTTGTTCACTCAAGCGCCGTGCCGTTTTCAGACGGCCTATCGTATGGACCCAATGTGCGCGTTCGGCCACAAATTTGGTTTTATTAGACTGCACATCGCCGATAACGTGCCAAACAATATCCGGCAAATCGGCCAGCGTTTCCGTTTTTTCAAACCATTCCTGAATATAGTTCTCGCCGAAATCGCGCTGACCGGCTGCATACACTTCGCGGATATCGTCTGCCGGAAATGTCTTGCTGACCGCCACCAGCTTTACCGCATCCGCAGGCCGCCCTGCAGCCTCAGCCGCCTGTTCAACCGCCCGGCATACGTCCCGATAGTTTTGTTGCAATACCGACATGGTTTTCTCCTTTAACCCGTTCATCACTCGGCATTTTGAAAATTTTACTTGGTCGAACGGGTTTATCTATTTAAAATAAAGCGATTTTATTATTCTAAACCAAAACAAGGCCACATTATGCAGATTACCGACTTACTCGCGTTCGGCGTGAAAAACAAAGCCTCCGACCTCCATTTGAGTTCGGGCATTTCCCCTATGATACGCGTACATGGCGACATCCGCCGCATCAACCTGCCCGAGATGAGCCCGGAAGAAGTCGGTACCATGATTACCTCGGTCATGAACGACCACCAGCGCAAGCTCTATCAACAAGATTTTGAAGTCGATTTCTCATTTGAGCTGCCCAATGTTGCCCGCTTCCGCGTCAACGCCTTTATGACCGAACGCGGCCCGGCCGCCGTATTCCGTACCATTCCGAGCACCGTCCTGACGCTGGAAGAATTGCGTGCGCCGCGCATTTTCCAAAAAATTGCCGAAAATCCGCGCGGTTTGGTCTTGGTAACCGGCCCAACCGGTTCGGGTAAATCTACCACGCTGGCGGCGATGGTCAACTACATCAACGAAACCCAACCGGCCCACATTCTGACCATCGAAGACCCGATTGAGTTCGTCCATCAAAGCAAAAAAGCGCTCATCAACCAACGCGAACTGCATCAGCATACCCACAGCTTCACCAACGCCCTGCGTTCCGCCCTGCGCGAAGACCCCGACGTGATTCTGATCGGCGAGATGCGCGACCCTGAAACCATCTCCCTCGCCCTGACCGCCGCCGAAACCGGTCATTTGGTTTTCGGCACGCTGCACACGACTGGCGCCGCCAAAACCATCGACCGTATTGTCGACGTATTCCCTGCCGGCGAAAAAGAAATCGTACGCTCCATGTTGTCCGAATCCTTGCGCGCCATCATTTCCCAAACCCTGCTTAAAACCCGCGACGGCAACGGCCGCGTCGCCGCGCACGAAATCCTGATTTCCACACCGGCCGTGCGCAACCTCATCCGCGAAAACAAAATCGCCCAAATCAACGCCGCCCTCCAAACCGGTCAGGCCCACGGTATGCAAACCCTCGATCAAGCCCTGCAAACCCTTGTCCGCCAAGGCACCATCAGCCCCGAGATGGCACGCAGCAAAGCGCAAAACATCGAAAACCTCTCTATTTTCTAAACCATACTCAGGCCGTCTGAACCCCATCATCCCGTTTTCAGACGGCCTTTGAGCCTGACCGAATACCCGTTTTAAAGAGAATCATCATGAGCGACCTCGCCCCTCTGCACGACCTGTTAAGCGAAATGGTGCAAGCCTACTCACAAAAAAACCAAGCACCGCACATCCCCACACCGGCCGAAATCGGCACGCATCTTCACCCCCTGCTCGACCGCATGTGTGAAGAGGCTGAAAAACGCAACGCCTCCGACATCTTCATCAGCGCAGGCTTTCCCCCTGCCATCAAAGTCGGCGGCACCCTCACGCCCATGCCCCACAAAGCGCTGACCGGCGCGGACACCGCCGCCATCGCCGAATCCACCATGAACCCCGACCAGCTCGAAGCCTTCAACCGCGACTGGGAAATCAACTATTCCGTCCAATCGCGCAGCAACACACGCTACCGCGTCAACGCCTACCACGAGCAAGGCCGCGTCGGCATGGTATTGCGCCGCGTCAGCCAAGACATTCCCGAAATGAAGACCCTCGGTTTGCCCGAAAAGCTCCAAGAGCTTGCACTCGCGCCACGCGGCCTGCTGATCCTCGCCGGCCCGACCGGTTCGGGTAAGTCCACCACCATGGCTTCCATGCTCAACTACCGCAACCAAAAGCTGCCCGGCCATATCGTTACCATCGAAGACCCCATCGAGTTTATCTACAAACCTTGCCGCAGCATCTTCACCCAGCGCGAAATCGGCATCGATACCGACAACTGGAAAACCGCCGTTCAAAGCGCCATGCGTCAAGCGCCAGATGTCGTCTGTATCGGCGAAGTCCGCAGCGAAGAAAGCATGGAATACGCCCTCCAACTGGCTCAAACCGGCCATCTGTGCGTTTTCACCATCCATGCCAGCACGGCCTCTCAAACCATCGAGCGCATCATCAACTTCTATCCGGAAGACCGCCGCCAACAGGTCTTGATGGATTTGGCGTTAAACCTCGTCGGCATCATCGGCCAACGCCTCGTCGTCAAGAAAAACCGCCAACGCACGGCCGTTACCGACCTACTGCTCAACACTCCGGCCATGCAGGACCTGATTTTCAAAGGTGAATTGCTGGAAATCCGCGACCTGATGGCACGCTCCGGCAGCAACGGCATGCAGACGTTCGACCAGAATCTCTTCAATCTCTACACACAAGGCCAAATCGAACTCAGCGAAGCCCTGCGCCAAGCGGTATCCGCCAACGATTTACGCCTGCGCATTCAAATGCACGACGAAGGCAACAATACCGAGCGTCTCTACGACCGCATCAGCGACCTCAACCTGATGACCTAATGGCGTAAGCTAAAAAAGGCCGTCTGAACAGATGTGGAAACGAAATCAAGTATTTCCCCGTATCCGTCCAGACGGCCTTATCCTATTTCAAGCATTCTGAAAGCGACTGAAAATCCTGTTAAAATCCAATCATTCATCTCATAACAAATAAAACAACCCAATCATGAACACCCCGCCGCTCAAACCTCTGATCATTGCCTCCCTACCCGTCTTCGCCAGCGTATTCATCGCCGCCACCCTCGTTTGGCACTTTAACACCCCCAAACTCGCCATGCCCTTCGTACTCGGCATTATTGCCGGCGGTTTGGTCGATTTGGACAACCGCCTCACAGGCCGTCTGATAAACATCGTCATCACCGTCGCCCTGTTTACCCTCTCCTCACTGCTTGCCCAAAGCACCATCGGCACAGGCGTTCCCTTCATCTTGGCCATGACCCTGATGACTTTCGGCTTCACCATCCTCGGCACCGTCGGCCTCAAATACCGCACCATCGCTTTCGGTGCGCTCGCCGTCGCCACCTACACCACGCTGACCTACACCCCCGAAAGCTACTGGCTGACCAATCCCGTCATGATTCTGCTGGGCACAGTCCTATACAGCGTCAGCACCCTGATCTTCCAAATCATCCTGCCCCACCGCCCAGTCCAAGAAACCGTCGCCAACGCCTACGACACACTCAGCAACTACTTCGATGCCAAAGCCGACTTTTTCGACCCCGACGAAGCCGCATGGTTGGGCAACCGCCAAATCGACCTGGCCATGAGCAACACCGGCGTGATTACCGCCTTCAACCAATGCCGTGCCGCACTTTTCTACCGATTACGCGGCCAACACCGCCATCCGCGCACCGCCAAAATGCTGCGCTACTACCTCAGCGCGCAAGACATGCACGAACGCATCAGCTCCGCCCACGTCGATTACAGCGAAATGGCCGAGCAGCTCAAAAACACCGACCTCATCTTCCGCATCCGCCGCCTGCTCGAAATGCAGGGTCAGGCGTGCCGCAACATTGCCGCCACCCTGCGCAACAACAAACCCTACGCATACAGCAAACGCCTCGGCCGCGCTATGGAAGGCTGCCGCCAATCCCTCGGCCATTTTGCCGAGACCCACGCCGACAATGCCAACCTCCACAATATCCGCCGCCTGCTCGACAACCTCAGCAGCGTCGATTACCAACTGCGGCAACTGCAAAACGATGCGTCCCTTGCCGAAAACGACAACACCGACACCCGCATCGCCGCCCTTGAAAACACCAAGTTCCGCAACATTGGCGAAACCGTCCTCAGCCAGCTCAATTTCGAATCCGGCGTCTTCCGCCATGCCACCCGACTCTCCATCGTCGTGGCCGCGGCCTGCATCATCGTCGAAATCCTCCACCTCAACCTCGGCTACTGGATCCTGCTGACCGCCCTCTTCGTCTGCCAACCCAACTACACTGCCACCAAAAGCCGCGTGTACCAACGTATCGCCGGTACGATTCTCGGCGTGATTGTCGGTTCGCTCGTCCCCTACTTCACCCCGTCCGTTGAAACCAAGCTCTGGATTGTCATCGCCAGCACCACCCTGTTTTTCATCACCCGAAGCTATAAATACAGCTTCTCCACCTTCTTCATCACCATCCAAGCCCTAACCAGCCTTTCGCTTGCCGGTTTGGACGTGTACCACGCCATGCCCATCCGCATTATCGACACCATCGTCGGTTCCGTTATCGCATGGGCCGCCGCCACCTACCTCTGGCCCGATTGGCGTTACCTCACCCTCAGCCACACCGCCGCCCAGACCATCACTGCCAACGGCCGCTATCTCGACGCCATCCTCGACCAGCTGCAAAACGGCAGCCGCGACGATGTCGACTACCGCCTCACCCGCCGCCAAGCCCACGAAAGCACCGCCGCCCTCAGCAGCACCTTATCCGACATGAGCAGCAACCCGAAAAAATACCAAGACCGCCTGCAAGACGGTTTTACCCTGCTCAAAACCAGCTATGCGCTGACCGGCCACATTTCCGCGCTCGGCGCATACCGCGACCAGGTTCATCACGACGGCAGCGATACCTTCGCCCCATATGCCCGCCTGACCCACCACATCGCCGAACTCCTCAAACAAATGCCGCAGACCGAACCGGCCACCTTCGATGCCAGCATCGAAGCCATCCGACAGGAGTTTGCCGATTTGGAGCAGACCGACAAAGAGCAGTCCCAACAAAACCAAATCCTCAAACACCAGCTCGACCTTATCATCCGCCAGCTTGCACCGTGTTATCAGGCATTGCACAGACAGTCGGATACGCAAACCGCCTAAACCGATAACACATTTCAACAAAATAAATAAGGCCGTCTGAAACCTGATTTCCAGATTTCAGACGGCCTTTATTCAGCCATCGAGATTAAAACCGATTATGCGCCACGTTTTTCCAAAGCGGCTACGGCAGGCAACTCTTTGCCTTCCAAGAATTCGAGGAACGCGCCGCCGCCGGTGGAGATGTAGCTGATTTGGTCGGTTACGCCGAATTTGGCAATCGCCGCCAAAGTGTCGCCGCCGCCGGCAATCGAGAACGCATCGCTTTGGGCAATCGCTTCGGCCAATACTTTGGTACCGCCGGCAAATTGGTCAAACTCGAACACGCCGACCGGGCCGTTCCATACGACAGTGCCTGCGGCTTTGAGCAGCTCGGCCAAAGCAGCGGCGGATTTCGGACCGATGTCCAAAATCATGTCGTCTTCGGCAACGTCGGCAATGTCTTTCACCACCGCTTCCGCATCGGCGGCAAAGGCTTTAGCGACAACCACATCGGTCGGCAGCGGAACAGAGCCGCCTTTGGCCGCCATTTTTGCCATGATTTTTTTGGATTCTTCCACCAAATCGTGTTCGGCCAAAGATTTGCCGATGGCTTTGCCTTCTGCCAGTAAGAATGTGTTGGCAATGCCGCCGCCGACGATCAGTTGGTCGACTTTGTCGGCCAAAGATTCGAGGATGGTCAGTTTGGTAGACACTTTGCTGCCGGCAACGATGGCAACCATCGGATGAGCCGGTTGCTTCAGGGCTTTGCCCAAAGCGTCGAGTTCGCCCGCCATCAACACGCCTGCGCAGGCAACCGGTGCGGCTTGGGCGACGGCCTCAGTCGAAGCTTGGGCGCGGTGGGCGGTACCGAATGCGTCGTTAACGAATACGTCGCACAAAGAAGCGTAGGCTTTGCCCAGCTCCAAGTCGTTTTTCTTCTCGCCTTTGTTGATGCGCACGTTTTGCAACATCACGACATCACCGGCGTTCAAAGTCGGTTTGTTTTCACGCCAGTCGTTCAATACTTTCACGTCTTTGCCCAACAGTTTGCCCAAATGCGCAGCAACAGGCGCTACATCGTCTTCAGGATGGAATTCGCCTTCGGTCGGACGGCCGAGGTGGGTCATCACGATCACAGACGCGCCGTTGTCCAAGCAGTATTTGATGGATGCGAGCGAAGCGCGGATACGGGTGTCGTCGC
>NZ_JBQCXF010000086.1:0-10109 GCF_051956635.1 Neisseria sp. P0022.S010
AAGGTGGTGCTCTAACCAACTGAGCTATGTGCCTTCATCTAAGTCGCTTATTGTAACGAAGCGTGTTCCCTTTTGCAAGCATCTGTAAATACTTTTCAGACGGCCTGGATATTTTTGTTTGATTTATGCCTCATTTTTTATTTCTTCTATTATTCAGGCCGTCTGAAGCATTGTTTTGACAAAGATAAAATCCAGCCGTCAACCAACGAAAAATCCTTTATAATCTGCCCTTTCATTTCGCACACACGCGAACGTCCAATCTCTTATTATTATGCTCAAATTTACCTTACACAAAAAAGACGGTCATGCCCGACGCGGTACTTTGGAACTGAACCACGGCAAAATCGAAACGCCTGTATTTATGCCGGTCGGCACTTACGGTTCGGTCAAAGCGATGAACCCGCAAAACCTGCATGACATCAAAGCACAAATCATCTTAGGCAACACTTACCATCTGTGGCTGCGCCCAGGCTTGGAAGTCATCGAACAATTCGGCGGCCTGCACGGATTTATCGGCTGGAACAAGCCGATTTTGACCGACTCGGGCGGCTTCCAAGTATTCTCGTTGTCCGATATGCGTAAGCTGACCGAAGAAGGCTGTACATTCCAAAGCCCGATCAACGGCGACAAACTATTCCTCTCGCCCGAAGTGTCGATGAAAATCCAAACCGTGTTGAATTCCGATATCGTGATGCAGCTGGACGAGTGCACCCCGGGCGAAGCAACGCACAGCCAAGCGCAAAAATCGCTGCAAATGAGCCTGCGCTGGGCGGAGCGAAGCAAAAAGGCTTTTGAAGACCTGAAAAATCCGAATGCGTTGTTTGGCATTGTACAAGGCGCGATGTATGAAGATTTGCGCGAAGAATCGTTGAAAGGTTTGGAAGAACTCGACTTCCCCGGCTTGGCCATCGGTGGCTTGTCCGTTGGCGAACCCAAGCCCGAAATGTACCGCATGTTACGCGCTGTTGGCCCTATCCTGCCGGAACACAAACCTCATTATTTGATGGGCGTCGGCACGCCTGAAGACTTGGTGTACGGCGTGGCACACGGCGTGGATATGTTCGACTGCGTCATGCCCACCCGCAATGCGCGTAACGGCTGGCTGTTTACCCGTTTTGGCGATTTGAAAATCAAAAACGCCAAACACAAACTCGACAAGCGTCCGATTGATGAAAGCTGCACCTGCTACGCCTGTCAGAATTTCAGCCGCTCCTACCTGCACCATCTACACCGAGTCGGCGAAATCTTGGGCGCACAGCTCAACACCATCCACAATCTGCACTTCTACCAAGTCATCATGGCAGAAATGCGCGAAGCCATCGAACAAGGCAAATTTGCCGATTGGCAGGCGCAATTCCATGAAAACCGCGCCCGTGGTGTGGATTAATCCTTTTAAAGGCCGTCTGAAACCAGGCTTTGAGTCAAACTACTTTTCAGACGGCCTCAATATTCATCATTAATAAAGCACAACCATGTCCCGTTTCCATACCGAACCGGCCCTAGCCTATACCGCACAAAACCGTACTGCCGTCCTGCTGCTCAACCTCGGCACGCCTGACGCGCCCACTGCTGCCGCAGTCAAGCCCTACTTGAAAGAATTTCTGTCTGATCAACGCGTTGTCGAATTACCCAAGCTCTTATGGCAACCGATATTGCGCGGCTTGGTATTGACCTTTCGCCCCAAAAAAAGCGCGCATGCCTATGAAAAAGTTTGGTTTAAAGAAGGTTCGCCGCTTGAGGTTTACACACACCGCCAAGCAGAAGCCCTGGCCAAACATTTGCCCGATGTCATCGTCCGTCATGCCATGACTTACGGCAACCCGAGCGTTGCCGACGTTTTGGCGGAACTCAAAGCCCAAGGCGTGGGCAAATTGCTGGTCATTCCGCTCTATCCGCAATATGCCGGCTCTTCTACCGGCGCGGCTTTGGATAAAGTGTTTCAAGAGTTATTGCTGCAACGCAACCAAATGAGCATCCGCACTGTTTCCCGTTATTACGACGATGCCGCTTATATCCAAGCCATGAAGCAGCATATTGAAGCCTATTGGGCCCAAAACGAACGCGGCGAAAAACTGATGTTGAGCTTCCACGGCATTCCGCAAAAGCATCACGACGACGGTGACCCCTATCCTGACGAGTGCCACCATACTGCCAAACTGCTCGCGCAGGCATTGGGCTTATCCGAACAAGAATACATCGTTTCTTTCCAAAGCCAGTTTGGCAAATCCCAATGGGTCAAGCCCAGCACGCAAGCCTTGTTTAATGAACTTCCGAAACAAGGCACGACCAAACTCGACGTCTTCTGCCCCGGTTTCATGGCCGACTGCCTCGAAACCATGGAAGAAATCGCCATTATGGGACGCGAACAATTCCACGCCGCGGGCGGCAAAGAATACCGTTACATCCCCTGCCTCAACGATTCCGCCGACTGGATTGCCGCACTTGCCCAATTAAGCCGGGCCAATCTGCAAGGCTGGATTTGACCTAAACCAAAGGCCGTCTGAAAAATCCACTTTCAGACGGCCTTTAGCGTTATCATCAAGTTATTCAAACGCAAACCAAGCGTGTAGCCATCAAAAACACGACTCAAAAAGGAACACATCATGACTGCACTCCGCCCTATCCTGCTCCTTCTGACCGCACTCAGCCTCCCAACCGCTTTTGCCGCTGATGCCACGCTGATGAGCAAAGGACAAAAGATTTACGAAACCAACTGCGCCGCTTGCCACGGCAAAAAAGGCGAAGGTCGGGGTGCCATGTTCCCGCCACTGTTCCAGTCCGACTATATCAACAAAAAACCGCAAGTCCTGTTGCAAAGCATGACCAAGGGCATCAACGGCCCGATTAAAGTGAACGGCAAACCTTACAACGGCTTCATGCCTTCTACCGCCATCAATGATGCCGATGTTGCCGCCGTTGCCACTTACATCATGAACGCCTTTAATAATGGCGGCGGTACGATTACTGAAGCAGATGTCAAAAAATCTCACGGGAAAAAATAAAACGTCTCTCCCCTAAAGGCCGTCTGAACATTTCAGACGGCCTTTTCGATATGAAACACATTTTTGTTTCCATATTTATGGTTACGCAACATCAACAAACATACGCAAAAAACCGTCAAACCAAAAAAAGCATATGCGTTTTGTGTTAAAGTAAACATTATTTATCGGCTGTTTTGCGTCCAGGCCGTCTGAAAGGTTTTATGTGATGAACTTTTTCCGCAAGACTGTTTTATTTTTAGTCGTCCTCTCCATATTTGCCGCCTGCGGCTCCTTTATTTCCCAATACGTTTTGGGCATGAACCCGTGCGTATTGTGCATCCTGCAACGCTTGTGCGTATTGGGTGTCGGGCTGTTGGCAATTGTTACGGCGTTCAGTTCTCAATCTTCCAAATTTGCCCGTTCGCTCTCGGCATTGTTGATTGCCGCTCCGGCCGTTTACGGCGCTGGTGTCGCCGCCTATCAAATTTGGTTGCAAAGCCTGCCGCCCGGCACCGCTCCTTCTTGCGGCGCACCTTGGACCTTCCGCCTGCGCGACTGGCCTTTGTTCGATTGGTTTGAACCCATCGTCCGCGGCTTTGGCAACTGCGCCGAGCCGGACTATCTATTCGGCGTTGCCCTGCCGGTGTGGAGTATTTTGTATTTCAGCTTCGTGGTATTGCTGCTGCTTTGGGCTTGGTTGAAAACCAGAAAAATCTGATTGGTTTCAATATAAAAAGGCCGTCTGAAATTTCAGACGGCCTTTTATTCTTTAAACCATTAGTCCAGATTTAACACGGCAGAAGTGTAAACGTCTTGTACGTCGTCCAAATCTTCCAATGCGTCAATCAGTTTTTGCATTTTAACCGCATCTTCGCCGCTCAACTCGGTTTCGTTTTGGGCGCGCATGGTAACGTCGCCGTCAACAGATTTGTAACCTGCCGCTTCCAAAGCCGATTTCACACCGGCCCAGTCGTTCGGCGCGGTAACCACTTCGATGGAACCGTCGTCGTTGGTGATGACGTCTTCCGCACCGGCTTCCAAAGCCGCTTCCATCAGCGCATCTTCGTCAACGCCCGGTTCAAACACCAAATAGCCTTGATGAACGAAGTTGAACGCTACGCAACCGTCGGTACCCAAGTTACCGCCGTTTTTAGTGAACGCATGGCGCACATCGGCAACGGTACGGGTTTTGTTGTCGGTCAGACAGTCCACCATCAAAGCCGCGCCGCCAATGCCGTAGCCTTCGTAACGCAACTCGATGTATTCCACGCCTTCCAGATTGCCCGTACCTTTATCGATGGCACGTTGCACGTTGTCTTTAGGCATATTGTTTTCAGCGGCTTTTTCCAAAGCCAGGCGCAGGCGCGGATTTGCACCGGGGTCGCCGCCGCCCATACGGGCAGCAACGGTAATTTCTTTAATCAGACGGGTGAAGATTTTGCCGCGTTTGGCATCTTGTCGGGCTTTTTTGTGTTGGATATTTGCCCACTTACTATGGCCTGCCATATTGATTCCTTTCGTTTTTTCACGCGCTGAGGCGGGATGTGCTTTATTTGTAAGGCGTGCATTTTATCATAAGTTGCCTTTAGCCAAAATATTCAGACGGCCCGAATATTTGCAAAAACAGGCCGTCTGAAAAACAAAGAATCTTTTTTAAAGATGCATATTTGCTGCAAACCTTAGTCAGTTTTTCGTTTTAATTCACGAAGGTTTACGGTATGATGACAAAATCGGTCAGGATTGTTAACAACTTAACCGGTATTAAACGGCAAAACGGCCTGCTCGCCCTTGTTGCCAACCGCGAAAATGAACGGGAGTAGTTGCCCGTATCATTTTCTTTTTATTTGTTTTTCTTAAAGGTTATATTATGGAAGAAATATTGTCTGCTCTGGTGGGTGCAGTCAATCTGGTTCTTTGGGACTACCTGCTGATTTATGCCTTAATCGGCATCGGCCTGTTTTTTACCCTGTACTTGGGCGCACCGCAAATTACCAAATTAGGAACAGGTTTCAAATCTGTTTTCGGCGGCTTGTTCAGCAAAAAAGACAAAGACCACGAAGGCAAATCCCTGTCTCAATTCCAAGCGCTTGCCGTGGCGATTTCCGCGCAAATCGGTACCGGTAACGTTGCCGGCGTGGCCACTGCGATTACCGCCGGCGGCCCGGGTGCCATTTTTTGGATGTGGCTGTCTGCCATTTTGGGCATGTCTACCATTTTTGCAGAAGCCGTTTTGGCGCAAAAATACCGCGTGGTCAGCCACGGCAAATACATCGGCGGCCCTGCGTTTTACATCACGCACGGCCTGACCCCGAAAATCGGCCGGGGCGCGGCGCGTTTCCTGTCCGGCTTTTTCTCCATCGCCTTGATTATCGCGCTGGGTTTTATCGGCAACGCGACCCAATCCAACTCCATCGCCTCGGCCATGAATTTGGCTTTTAATATTCCGCCGATGGCAGTCGGTATTGCGGTGGCCGTACTTGCCGGCCTGATTATCATCGGCGGCATCAACCGCATTGCCGGTATCGCGCAATTTGTCGTGCCGTTTATGGCGGTAATTTACATCTTGTGTGCCGTGATTATCTTGTTCAAATTCTCCGACCACATTATTCCGATGTTCAGCCATATTTTTGTTGCCGCCTTTAATCCTGAGGCGGTATTGGGCGGTGCGGCCGGTATCGGTATGCGCGAGGCCGTCCGTTTTGGCGTGGCACGCGGCCTGTTTTCTAACGAAGCCGGTATGGGTTCGACCCCGCACGCTCATGCGACCGCCAACGTCAAACATCCTGTGCAACAAGGTATGGCCGCGTTTATCGGTATCTTTATCGATACGCTGATGGTCTGCACGGCAACCGCGCTGATTATCCTGCTGACCGACGCCAACCTCTCCGGCGAAACCGGCGCGGCGGTTACCCAACTGGCTTTTAACAAAGCCTTCCCGGGTTTCGGTTCGCAACTGCTCGCCGTCTGTCTGACCTTCTTCGCCTTCACCACTATCATCGGCTGGTATTACTTTGGCGAATCCAATATCCGCTTCCTGTTCCGCGGCAAACACTTGGGCATCTACCGCACACTGGTTTTGGTGGCCATCGTATTGGGCACATTGGGCAAAGTGGATTTGGTTTGGAGTATGTCCGATATGTTCAACGGCTTTATGGTCTTGCCGAACTTAATCGCCCTCTTCCTGCTGCGTAAGGAAATCCGTGCGGTTTACGACGATTATCTGGCGCAAACCAAAGCCGGCAAAGAGCTGACCTACAACTATGAATTCCACGAATTCCACGACAAAAACCCAGGTTAACGACAAACAAAAACCTCTCAGTCAAACTGAGAGGTTTTTTATTTCAGGCCGTCTGAAACTACAACACATAAAAATAAATGCTGATAAATTGCGTCAAACTGCCTGCCAAGACAAACAAGTGCCAGATACCGTGGCCGTGGCGGATTTTAGTATCATTGATAAACCAATAAATCCCCGCGCTATACAACACGCCGCCCAACACTAACCAAAACAATCCGCCCGCCGAAAGCGATTTTATCAGCGGCCACACCGCCACCACAATCAGCCAGCCCATCAACACATAAATCACCATCGACAGCAGCCGTTTCTCGCTTTTGCGCCCGATCGTCAGCTCCTGAACAATGCCCAGCAAAGCCAGCCCCCACGACACGCCGAAAAGCGACCAACCCCAGCCGCCGTGAAGGGTAATCAGCGTAAACGGCGTATAGCTGCCTGCAATCAAAAGATAAATCATGCAATGATCAACCTTTTGCAAAATTGCCTTGGCCTTAGGCTGCGGAATACTGTGGTATAAGGTTGAGCCCAAATACAGAAGCAGCAGGCAGACTCCGTAAGTCAGTGCACCGGCAATCCGATAGCCGTCCGCCGATTCCACCGCTTTCACCAGCATCAGCACCAACGCCGCCACTGCCAATAAGAAACCGGCCAAATGGCTGTACGCATTAAATCTCTCGCCGTGATACATAAACCATTCTCATTTCTAAAAAACCAAAGTGTACGCGAAGACAGGCGCTTCGTCAGAGAAATCGGGTTAAAAATAAGTTAAAGCGCAAAGGCCGTCTGAAAACACACTCGGGCAATATAACAAAAACATCTTTGCAACAAACAAACCATTCTTTCCCTTTTTCAGACGGCCTCACTAAAGTATCGGCTATCGCCAAGATTGCAAAGAGAGAAAAATGTCCATCCAAAACCACCACCTCGACTGGCTCGAAGCCGAGTCCATCTACATCATCCGCGAAGTGATTGCCAACGCCCAAAACCCGGCCCTGCTGTTTTCCGGCGGTAAAGACTCCGTCGTCTTGCTGGCGCTTGCCGTCAAAGCCTTCCAAATCGAAGGCCGTCCGCTGAAGCTGCCGTTCAAACTCCTGCACGTCGATACCGGCCACAACTACCCCGAAGTCATCCAGTTCCGCGACGACACGGTCGCACGCACCGGCGTACAACTTGTGGTCGGCAGCGTAGAAGAGTCCATCCGCAAAGGCAGTGTCGTCTTGCGCCGCGAAACCGATTCGCGCAACGCCGCCCAAGCCATTACACTGGTTGAAACCATCGAAGAACAAGGATTTGATGCACTAATGGGCGGCGCACGCCGCGATGAAGAAAAAGCGCGCGCCAAAGAACGCATCTTCTCTTTCCGAGATGAGTTCGGCCAATGGGATCCTAAAAACCAACGTCCTGAATTATGGTCGCTCTACAACACGCGCCTGTTCCAAGGCGAAAACATGCGCGTATTCCCGATTTCCAACTGGACGGAATTGGACATCTGGCAATACATCGCACGCGAAAAACTCGCCCTGCCGCCGATTTATTACACCCACAAGCGCGAAGTTGTCGAACGAAACGGCCTGCTCGTTCCCGTTACCCCGTTGACCCCCAAACGCGAAGGCGAAGTTGCCCAAATCCGTGATGTCCGTTTCCGTACCGTCGGCGATATTTCCTGCACCTGCCCGGTTGCCAGCATCGCCGCCACACCCGAAGACATCATCGCCGAAACCGCCGCCGCGACCATTTCCGAACGCAGTGCCACACGCATGGACGACCGCGTATCGGAAGCGGCAATGGAAGAGCGCAAAAAACAAGGCTATTTCTAAACCGGTTTTTCAGACGGCCCATATATATTTCAAACCCGAACAACACGGCAACTCCATCCGCCCCTGCCGTGTTGTTTGCTTTATTATTCTTGCAAATATCATTTAACAACAAAAACTTAATCAATCATCCTTACCAAGCGACAAACAATAAAACATAAACAAACATGGTATAATAAACGCTTATAGGCAGAGATTTAGACAAAAGTCTCAGGCCGTCTGAAGGAGGAAAAACATGAATCGACGCGTTTATATCGTACATGGCTTTGAAGGCAATCCGCACGGCAACTGGTTTGACTGGCTTTGCGCCCAAGTCAAAAGCACCGGCGCACAAGCAATCTCCCTCGCCATGCCCAATCCCGACAAACCAAGCACGACCGCGTGGCAGTTTACCCTTGACCAGCACATCGGCAAGCCCGATGCCCATACCTTCCTAGTCGGCCACAGCCTCGGCTGCATTACCCTCCTTCACTTCCTCAGCCGCCAACAGCCGCAAAAAATCGGCGGTCTGCTGCTTGCCGCCGGTTTTGCCGATACGTTGCTGCCCCTGCCCACACTTGATGCCTACATTAAAGCAGCATCCCCCGATTTCGACATCCTGCGCAAAATCGACATGCCCAAACACTGTCTGGTTTCCGACAACGACACCCATGTTCCGCCCGAACTGACTTTGGACATGGCAACCAAGCTCAAAAGCCCTGTTACCCATATTCCCGAAGGCGGCCATTTGATGGCTTCAGACGGCTTTACCCAGCTGCCGCAGGCTTGGGAAGCGCTGAAACCCATGTTGACCGAATAAACACACACTCTAATCCGGTTTTCAGACGGCCTAGTGAGCCTCCCTCCCCATGACAGGCCGTCTGAACGACAATAAAAAAACAACCTGCCCTTTCAAGCAGGTTGTTTCTTTTTATGCCTCATTGACGGCAAATTTAATATTGCACCGTCCATTCAATCTCGCCGCAGGCCCTCATCGGCACAAGCTCGCCATCGCCGTAAGGTACGCTGGCAGGTACGGTTTGCGTTTGTTTGACCAGTGTGATGGTATCGGAATTTTCAGGCAGACCGTAGAAACGCGGGCCGTTTTTAGAAGCAAAGGCTTCCAGTTTGTCCAACGCGCCTGCTTTCTCAAACACTTCGGCATAAAGCTCGATGGCAGTCATCGCGCTGAACATACCGGCGCAACCACAAGCATTTTCTTTGGCAGTTTTGGCATGTGGCGCAGAATCCGTACCGAGGAAGAATTTGTGCGCCTTATCGCCGGTAACGGCGGCAACCAAAGCCTGACGGTGGGTTTCGCGTTTGAGTACAGGCAGGCAGAAATGATGAGGGCGCACGCCGCCGACCAAGAGGTCGTTGCGGTTGAGCAGCAAGTGTTGCGGCGTCACAGACGCGGCCACATTATCGCCTGCTTCCAATACCAGTCGGGCTGCTTCGGCAGTGGTGATGTGTTCAAACACGACTTTAAGATTCGGCACTTGCGCCAAAACCGGCTTCATCACGCGCTCGATAAAGGCGGCTTCGCGGTCGAAAATATCAATTTCAGGATCGGTGACTTCGCCGTGAACCAAGAACAAAATACCCTGTTTCGCCATTTCTTCCAACACGGGAATCAGTTTGAACAGGTCGGTCACGCCGGAATCGGAATTGGTGGTCGCGCCTGCCGGATAGAGTTTGAAAGCCACGATACCGGCAGCCTTGGCTTCGCGCACGAGTTCGGGAGTGGCATTGTCGGTCAAATAAAGCGTCATCAACGGCTGGAAGGTACTGCCTTCAGGCAGGGCGGCCATAATGCGCTCTTTGTAGGCTTGGGCATCGGCAACGCTGACAACGGGCGGCTTCAGGTTGGGCATGATAACCGCGCGGCCCATTTGTCGGGCGGTGTACGGGGCAACGGCTTTGAGTGCGTCGCCGTCGCGCAGGTGTAAGTGCATATCGTCGGGGCGGATGATGGTCAGGGTTTGCATAGCTTACTTTCGAGTGGTTTGGTTTGATAATGTTTCAGACGGCCTTTATTCG
>NZ_JBQCXF010000087.1:0-9828 GCF_051956635.1 Neisseria sp. P0022.S010
GATTTTTTCATGGTTTCAGACCTTTTGTTCGGGGGGTAAAAATATTGCAGCGGTGGCAGATGCCACTTACAAAAGGGAAACTGTGGGGGCGGCCGGCATGTGTCCTTTGCCCTTGATTCAGCAAGGTCTGCATTAAACGGCAAAAAGCTTTTGAATGCAAGACCTTAAAGCAGAAAAAATTCTCCCTTTTCAGACGGCCTGAAGCTATGGTTTTATTCATAAACAACATTTTTTCAGAAACGGTTTCATGCCGTCTGGAAAAAACTGTATGCTTATTCAGACGGCCTCAAGATTTGTCAAAACCGCCCAATTTGTGGGAAAATTGCACGATTGAATTTAATGAAGGGCGACCCCGTGTTAGACAGAGAAGGCTATCGCCCCAATGTCGGTATTATCCTGATTAACGAACGTAACGAAGTCTTTTGGGGCAAACGCGTACGCGAACATTCTTGGCAGTTTCCGCAAGGCGGCATCAAGCCGGGCGAAAGTCCGGAGACCGCCATGTACCGCGAGTTGTACGAAGAAGTCGGCCTGCTGCCGCAACATGTCAAAATTATCGGCCGCACGCGCGACTGGCTGCGCTATGACGTGCCCAGCCACTGGGTGCGCCGCGAATGGCGCGGTTCGTATCGCGGACAAAAACAGATTTGGTATCTTTTGCGTTTGGTCGGCCGCGACAGCGACGTCAACCTCCGCGCCTGCCATCATCCTGAATTCGACGGCTGGCGTTGGCATCAATACTGGGCGCCGGTTGACGAAGTCATCGACTTCAAGCGCGGCGTGTATTTGGGCGCATTGACCGAACTTTCCCGTTTCTTGCGCGGCATAGAAAGCTATGAAGAATTTATCCGTCGCAATCCAATAGAAAACCTATAACCCCAACGCTTTCAGGCCGTCTGAAAGCGTTGTTTTTCATCCTTTCAGACGGCCTTTACATTATTCCTATGGCTAAAAACAATCAATACAGCGAATCCAGCATCACCGTCCTCAAAGGTTTGGAGCCGGTCAAAGAACGTCCCGGCATGTACACCCGTACCGACAGCCCGACCCATATCTGTCAGGAAGTGATTGATAACGCGGCGGACGAGGCGTTGGGCGGTTTCGCAACTGAAATTGACGTGCAAATTCATGAAGACGGTTCGCTTTCCGTGCGCGACAACGGCCGCGGTATTCCCGTCGGCCTGCACCCTGAAGAAGGCGTACCCGTAGTCGAACTCGTGTTCACCCGTCTGCACGCAGGCGGCAAGTTCAATAAAAAAGACGGCGGCAGCGCGTATGCCTTTTCGGGCGGCCTGCACGGCGTCGGCGTATCCGTGACCAACGCCCTCTCCACCCGCCTTGAGGTAACGGTCAAACGCGAAGGCAAAATCCACCGCATCGTCTTTTCCGGTGGCGACGTCATCGAGCCTTTGACTGAAGTGGGCAAATGCGCCGTCAAAGACAGCGGCACCGAAGTGCGCGTGTGGCCAGACGGCAAATATTTTGAAAGCCCGAATTACAGCATTCCCGAACTCGAACGCTTATTGCGCGCCAAAGCTGTATTGCTGCCAGGTGTGCGCGTTTCTCTGACCCGTCCGGTTAAAGGCGAAGACGAAGCATACACCCAAACTTGGCACTACCCGGACGGCCTGAAAAGCTATCTGACCGACCTGATTGCCGACGCGCAGGAAGCCGTGCCTATCTTCTCCTGTGAAAACTACATTTCAGACGGCCACAACGGCGATTTCAGCATCGGCGAAGGCGCTGCGTTTGCCCTGACTTGGCTGGAAGAAGGCTCGTGCGCCAACGAAAGCTACGTCAACCTCATCCCTACTCCGTTGGGCGGCACGCACGAAGCAGGCTTGAAACAAGCCGTGTTCAACGCCGTCAACAACTTCATCAATCTGCACAATCTCTTGCCGCGCGGCGTAAAAGTGCAAAGCGACGACGTGTTCAGCAAAACTGCCTTCGTCCTCTCTGCCCGCGTCCTCGACCCGCAGTTCCAAGGTCAGACCAAAGACAAACTGACCAACCGCGACGCGCTGAAACTCGTTGCCGCCGTATCGGGCGACCCTTTGGAATTGTGGCTGAACCAAAACGTGGACTTCGGCAAAAAAATCGCCGAACTCGCTATCCGTCAGGCACAAGCGCGGATGCGTTCGGTTAAAAAGATTGAAAAGAAAAAAGGCAGCGGCGTCGCCGTCCTGCCCGGCAAACTGACCGACTGCGAAAGTGAAGACATCCGCGAAAACGAACTCTTCCTCGTCGAAGGCGATTCCGCCGGCGGCTCCGCCAAACTCGCCCGCGACAAAGCCACCCAAGCCATCCTGCCCCTGCGCGGCAAAGTGCTCAACAGCTTCGAAGTCCACCCCGACCAACTCTTCGGCAACGCCGAAATCCATGATATTTCCGTCGCCATCGGCGTCGATCCGCACGGCATCAACGACAATCCCGATTTAAGCGGCCTGCGTTACGGCAAAATCGCTATCCTGTCCGATGCCGACGTGGACGGCTCGCATATTCAAGTTTTGCTGTTGACCCTGTTCTACCGCCACTTCCCGAAACTGATTGCCGACGGACACATCTACGTCGCCCAACCGCCGCTGTTCCGCGTCGATGTCAACGCACAAGGCAAGAGCAAACCCGCCCGCAAATTCTACGCCCTCGACCAAAACGAACTCGACAGCATTTTGGAGCGACTGCAAAAAGAAGGCGTTAAAGAAACTGCTTATTCCATCAGCCGTTTCAAAGGCTTGGGCGAGATGAACCCCGACCAGCTCAAAGACACCACCATGCACCCTGACACCCGCCGCCTGTTGCAGGTACAAATCCCCGAAGGCGCAGATGACGAAACACGCGACATCTTCGTCAAACTGATGGGCAAAGGCGAAGCCGCCGCCCGCCGCGCATGGATGGAAAAAGAAGGCGATACGGCAGAATTGGATATTTAATCCATTGTTTCAATAGACTAAAGGCCGTCTGAAACTTTAAAAGCTTCAGACGGCCTTTTTTAAAACATAAGAAAATTAAGATTAACAATATTTCAATTTCTATACACTGCTGTTATTTACCGGTTTCTATTTTCGCGGCTTAATTTTGCCTTTAACCTTTAATAAGACAAACAAAAAAGCACTGATATAATCAGTGCTTTTTAAATAATGGCGCGGCGGACGGGGCTCGAACCCGCGACCCCCGGCGTGACAGGCCGGTACTCTAACCAACTGAGCTACCACCGCGCATCCACTGTCAAAGACAATGAAAAGGAAACTTGGTGGGTGATGACGGAGTCGAACCGCCGACATTCTGCTTGTAAGGCAGACGCTCTACCAACTGAGCTAATCACCCGATAAGCCGACATTAAATCAAAAAATCAGATTACGCGCAAGGTTTTTATTTAAATAAAAACATATCCCATTGAAAGAATATAGAATATTTTATTTAACAATAAAAATAACCGTTATACCCATCTATCAATCAAAAATCAAATGCCCCAATTTATCCGCTTTGGTATGCAGATAACGCTCATTTTCCACATTTTCGCCGACATGTAATGCAATGCGTTCAACCACATTAATGCCGGAATCTTTCAACGTTTGAATTTTCTCAGGGTTATTAGTCAGCAACCTGACTTCACGAATATTCAGATAATCATAAATCTGCTTGGCCAAAGTAAAGTCGCGCGCATCAACAGGAAGGCCGAGCGCAACATTGGCCTCAACCGTATCCAAGCCTTGGTCTTGCAGTCGATAAGCACGGATTTTGTTTATCAAACCAATGCCCCTGCCTTCTTGGCGCAAATATACGATAACACCGCGCCCTTCTTTCTGAACGGCCTGCATCGCTGCTTGAAGCTGAGGGCCGCAATCACATTTCACCGAAAATAAAGCATCGCCGGTCAAGCACTCGGAATGAATACGCGACAACACAGGCAGGCCGTCTGAAACATCGCCCATTGTCAATGCAACATGTTCCTGTCCGCCCTCTTCTTCGAAGCCGTGCATGGTAAATTCGCCCCATTCCGTAGGCAAACGGCATGACGCGACAAACTTCAACGCGTTACTCATTTTCCGCTTCCTCGTTTTCAGCCACGCCTAAGAGGTTTTTCAAAGGTTCCGCCAAGGCCAATGCAAGGGCAATCCAGGCCACCAATACTTCGTCAGGCGCACCGTCTTTGACATCAAATTCAGCATGTACCACACCCAAAACCGCACCGCTGGGCATACAAACAGGAACAGAAATCTGACTCAAGCCGGGATGATTACGTTCGGCTGATAATTCACCGATTTCCTGCCAATACGCCACATTCTGGCAAACATTCATCCAGCCGCTTTGCGCCGTACGCACAGCCAAAAAAGCCTGCCCGGCCGGCTCATCGATTGGAATCACATTTTCCAACGGCACGCCCCAACGGCTCAGCCGAACCAGCGACAACGCACCATCTTTCGGAAACGCAGTATAAACCGCTGCACTTTTCAAATGCTCGGTGCGCTCGGCAACTGAATCCAAAGCCATAAAAATCTGTTTCAGCAATAATTCATGTTCGGCATCGACATAATCCGCCAATTGCCAACCGTCTTCAGACGGCCACAAAATCGAACGCTCAACCGAAGCATTGCCCATTTTAATCACAGCCTGGGCAGTCAAATAAGCAACATGTATCTCATCCGCAGGCAACTTCAAACCTTGCGTCTGCAAAAAATCTTTAATCAATAAAGCAGGCATCAGCCCTTCCTCACCAAATGGAAAGTTGAGGCCGTCTGAAAACAAACCCTGCTTTCAGACGGCCGGAATAAGTCATTATATAAGGGATAAACCGACAAATTCAAGCAAACAAGACTTTGCGCCCCCATTAATCTTGTGTATAATCCACGATTCAAATTAGTGCGGACGTGGCGAAATTGGTAGACGCACCAGATTTAGGTTCTGGCGCCGCGAGGTGTGAGAGTTCGAGTCTCTCCGTCCGCACCACACTCAAAATAAGCAGCTTTCGGGCTGCTTTTTTTACATCTATTCCACTATATACCCAAAATCAAAACTGCTTTTAATTTTTTGACCTTTGCAAAAAAGGGGTTTATTTGTGGGTATAACAGACGTTTCCATTTTATCTTTCAGACGGCCTATCATTTATGTTGAATCCATCGCAAAAACTTGTCGAGTTGGTCCGTATCCTTGAAGAGCGTGCCTATATTTTTCCGGGAGATCCTGTGCAGGCGACGGAAGCGTTGCGACATATTGACGGCGGCAATGAGGAAAAACTGATACGCCGCGCTCAAATTATCGACCGCGACAAGCATTTGAAATATGTGTTGCAACAGGTGGAGACAGGCTCGTTTTGGCTTTGGATTGTTGCGGCGACGTTGTTGTTTACGGTCGGTTTTTCCAGCACTTATCTGTTGATGGACAATCAGGGACTGAACTTTTTTCTGGTATTGGCCGGGATTTTGGGCATGAATACGGTCATGCTGCTGGTGTGGCTGGCGACTTTATTCCTGCGTTTGAAAAATGTGCACTTTATCAGCAGTCCGGCAACTTGGTTCCGAGGTAAAGACCCGGTCAATCAGGCAATTTTGCGGCTTTATATGGGCGAATGGCGCAAACCGCAAACGCGTTGGCTGATTGGCGCAACCTCACACAGTCTGTGGCTTTGTACGCTGTCGGGGATGTTGGTTTCTGTTTTGCTGCTGCTTTTGGTGCGTCAATATACGTTCAACTGGGAAAGTACGCTTTTAAGCAATACGGCATTGGTGAAAACGGTTGAGGCTTTGTCATGGCTGCCGGAACGTTTGGGCTTTCCTGTTCCCGACAGTCAGGCCGTAATTGCAGGCCGTCTGAACAATCATATCGAAGATGCGCGCGCTTGGGCGGGTTTACTCATCGGCAGCATTATCTGCTATGGCATTCTGCCTCGCTTGATTGCTTGGCTGGCTTGCAAGATTACTTTAAAAACCCTTCGCGAACGTTTGGATCTGAATCGGCCCTACTATCAAAACATTCTCCGCACATGGCAGACGAAGATTGTCGATGCCGATGATTTTCAGGAAAACATCGTTCCCGTTTCATCCAAAATTACGCTGAATAATGCGCCCAAATGGGCTGTTACACTGGAAACGGAATGGCCTGATCCGCTTTGGTTTTCCGGCGTTTTGGCGCAAGAGTGGATAGACAAAGGCGTAGTCGCCGGCAGAAAAGATTTGGAACAATTGGAAGCCGAATTGAAACAAACTCCGGCGCAACTTCTCATCGGCGTACGCACGCAAACTGTTCCCGATCGCGGCATTCTGCGTCAAATCAGCCGCTTGGCCGAAGCTACGGATAGCGGCGTTATCATTCAACTTTTGAATCAAGACAGTTTCTCTAAAGATTTGGATACCAAACTGGATTATTGGCGCGATGCGCTGGCAGAGAGAAACATTGCCTGGCTGGAGCCGACCCGTTTGGCACAAGAAAAACGGCAAAGCGCTATTTAACAGATAAACCGAAGGCCGTCTGAAAACTGATGTTTGGGTTTCAGACGGCCTTATTTATTGTTGAGGATTCATCTTAATGAGGTTCATGGCGATGCTCTTGATGATGTTTGGGCTTCGGTGCGTGGTGTTTGGCTTTAGGTGCAGGTTTTTTCATTTTTTGCGGTTTGGCTTTTGTGTGCATACGCTCTTGTTTCGGATGCATGTCGTGTTTGCCATGCGCAGAAGCGACTGGTGCCAAGACCAAACCGGCAGCGGCAACCATCAAAGAGGTCATTTGAATCAGTTTTTTCATATTTATCTTCTTTCAAGAGGTTGATTTGAGGTAAAAATAAGCATTTATTCGCACTCAAGCGATGGACAAATATTAATGGCTTTGACTGTCAGCTGCTGTCAGCATTCGGCGAAATCTGTTCAAAATTCGGCAATAGAAGTATGGCAACACAATGATGCAATAAGGTTTTGAAAGTTTACCGTCAATTTTGACAAAGCGTCTTTACACATTCCCCAAACAACAAAAAGCGCGAACCTTTCGATTCGCGCTTTTTCAGACGGCATCAATTATTTTTTGTCGTCTTTTACTTCTTCAAAGTCGGCATCTACAACGTCGTCGTCTTTCTTGGCAGAAGACTCGGCTTGTGCGCCCTCGCCTGCTTGTGCTTCGGCTTGCGCTTGAGCGTAAACCATTTCGCCCAGTTTTTGGCTGGCAGTACCCAAAGCTTCGGCTTTAGCATCGATAGCGGCTTTGTCGTCGCCTTTAACGGCTTCTTCAGCTTCTTTCAACGCTGCTTCGATTTTTTCTTTCTCGGCAGCATCGAGTTTGTCGCCGTAGTCGGCCAAAGATTTTTTCACGGAGTGAATCAGGGCTTCGGCTTGGTTGCGTGAAGCGACCAATTCAGTCAGTTTTTTATCTTCTTCAGCGTTGGCTTCGGCATCTTTCACCATGCGTTCGATTTCTTCTTCGCTCAAACCTGAAGAACCTTGGATGGTGATGTTGGCGGCTTTGCCGGTACCTTTGTCTTTGGCAGAAACGTGCAAGATACCGTTGGCGTCGATGTCGAAAGTAACTTCAATTTGTGGCATACCGCGTGGTGCAGGTGCGATGTCGGTCAAGTTGAACTGACCCAAAGACTTGTTGGCAGAAGCGCGTTCGCGTTCGCCTTGCAGCACATGGATGGTTACCGCGCTTTGGTTGTCTTCGGCAGTAGAGAACACTTGAGACGCTTTAGTCGGAATAGTAGTGTTCTTTTGAATCAGCTTGGTCATCACGCCGCCCATGGTTTCGATACCCAAGGACAGAGGGGTTACGTCCAGCAGCAATACGTCGCTGCGGCCGCCGCTCAATACTTCGCCTTGAATTGCTGCACCTACGGCAACGGCTTCGTCAGGGTTCACGTCTTTGCGAGGCTCTTTGCCGAAGAAGTCTCGAACGGCTTCTTGTACTTTCGGCATACGGGACTGACCGCCGACCAAAATCACGTCGTCGATGTCGCTGGTGCTCAAGCCGGCATCTTTCAATGCGATTTTGCAAGGCTCGATAGAACGTTGGATCAAATCTTCAACCAGGCTTTCGAATTTGGCACGGGTAATTTTCATGGCCAAGTGTTTCGGACCGGTTGCGTCCATAGTAATGTACGGCAGGTTGATTTCGGTTTGCTGACCGCTGGACAATTCGATTTTGGCTTTCTCGGCAGCTTCTTTCAGGCGTTGCAGAGCCATGACGTCTTGTTTCAAATCAATGCCTTGTTCTTTTTTGAACTCGTCAATGATGTAGTCGATCAAGCGTTGGTCGAAGTCTTCGCCGCCCAAGAAGGTGTCGCCGTTGGTTGCCAATACTTCGAATTGTTTGTCGCCGTCGATGTTGGCGATTTCGATGATGGAAATATCGAAAGTACCGCCACCCAAGTCATACACGGCGATTTTACGGTCTTTGCTGTCGCCTTTGTCCATACCGAATGCCAAAGCGGCTGCGGTCGGTTCGTTGATGATGCGTTTTACTTCCAAACCTGCGATGCGGCCTGCGTCTTTAGTTGCTTGACGTTGGCTGTCGTTGAAGTAGGCAGGAACGGTAATCACGGCTTCGGTTACTTTTTCGCCCAAGTAAGCTTCGGCAGCCTCTTTCATTTTACGCAAAACTTCTGCGGAAATTTGAGGAGGAGACAGCTCTTTACCTTGTGCTTTTACCCATGCGTCGCCATTGTTGGCTTTGATGATTTCAAAAGGCATGGATTCGATGTCGCGTTGTACTTCTTTGTCTTCAAATTTGTGGCCGATCAAACGTTTGGCCGCGTAAATAGTGTTTTTAGCGTTGGTTACCGCTTGGCGTTTTGCAGGTGCGCCGACGAGGATTTCGCCGCCGTCCAAATAAGCGATAACGGAAGGAGTGGTGCGTGCGCCTTCTGCGTTTTCGATTACTTTGGTTTGACCGTTTTCAGAAATGGCCAAACAAGAGTTGGTTGTACCTAAGTCAATACCGATTACTTTTGCCATATTATGTTGCTCCTAAATAAACTTTTCTTAATTAATAATCCTGTGGAACATTTCGTTCCGATGGCTTGTAAATAAGGTTGCTTCATTTTTTTTCAAGGCCTATTTTGAATTTTTTTTAAGATTAAATTCAAGTGCTTGATTTATTTATCCACAAGCCGTTTATTCTTTTTTCAGACGGCCCGGTTTTCATTTTCCGATTCCGGTTTATCGGAATGATTTTCCAATAGCGGAACATCGGGTTTTGAAACCGGATAAGGCCGTCTGAAGATTTTATGCTTGATAAACTTTATCAAGCGATGCCTTCAATCTTCTTTTTTCGCCACGACAACCATTGCAGGACGCAGCACGCGGTCGGCCAATGTATAGCCTTTTTTCATCACGCTGACGATGGTATTCGGCTCTTGCTCGCTGACGACTGCCTGCATGGCTTGATGTTGGTGCGGATCGAGTTTGTCGCCCGGCTGCGGGTTGATTTCTTTAATGTGTGTGGCATCAAATGCTTTTTGCAGCTCGTTCAAAGTCATTTGCACGCCCATTTTCAGTGCATCGAAATTGCCGCTTTGGTCCAGCAGCGCCATTTCGAGATAATCTTTAACCGGCAACATTTCTGCTGCAAATTTTTGTCCGGCGAATTTATGGGTGTCGGCGATTTCCTGCTGATGGCGGCGGCGCAGGTTTTGCTCGTTTGCCAGACCGCGCAATTCGCTGTCTTTGAGCTGGCCTTCCAACTCGGCGACACGCGCCTGAAGTTCTTCGTAAGTCGGTTCGGCTTGTTCGGTTTCAACGGTTTCGGCAGTTTCTACGGCTGCCGCTTCTTCTGCTTCGTGTTGATGTTGTTCGTTATGCTCCGTCATTTCTGACATCCTTTTAGCGTGTTGATATTCGATGTTTCATA
>NZ_JBQCXF010000088.1:0-9825 GCF_051956635.1 Neisseria sp. P0022.S010
GCCAGGCGGTCTTTAAAGGTATCCATGTTTATGCCTTTATGGAGGTATGTTTTTTATATGGTTTGGACGATTTGAGTGTATTTTACCTTAGTTTTTATAAAATCGTAAGAAAAAAATTACCTAATCTAAGAAAAAGTATTGCATATTCTATTTTTTCTTAGTATTATTCGTTTTGTCTTAGATAAATCGATATTTGTAATTTTCTATTCGATTTTTCTTAGTTTAATTTTATTTGGTTTAGTTTTTCTGATTTAAACCTGCTATATGATTATGATGAGAGGTGTGAAATGACTCGTTCGCGTAAAAATACTTTTTGGGTGCTGCTGGCGTTGGTACTGGGTTTTTTTGCTCTGCCTTTCGGATCTTCGGAGGCGCATGAGGCGGACGGTAATCTGACGGCTTCGGAATGCGAACGCTTGGGCAGCTTGAGTCTGGAGCAGATGGACGGCAGGCTGCTGGCTTTTGCCAAAGAATGCGATATGGTGGAGGCTACCCACGATTGGGAGCAACAGTACGGCAACTTGAATGAAGAAGAAATGCTTGCCGGCGTGGTGTATGAGTAATGTTTGTGAATGAATCGATAAAGGCCGTCTGAACGATCAAAGTTTCAGACGGCCTTGTGTTTTCAATAATGATGGCTTAAGGCATCAATGGTGCATTAGCCAGGCCGGTGGTTTCGGGTAGGCCGAACATGATGTTCATATTCTGCACGGCTTGACCGGCTGCGCCTTTAACCAAGTTGTCAATGACGGAAAGAACAATCCATACATCGTCTTGTTCGGGCGCTCTTTGAACGCTGATACGGCAAAGGTTGGCGCCGCGCACGCTGCGGGTTTCAGGTGTCGAACCTGAAGGCAAAATATCGACAAAAGGACTGTCGCGGTAGTATTCGCGCAGCAAGGCTTCAGGATCGGTATGTTCTTGCAGGTGCAGATACAGGGTAGCATGCATACCGCGTATCATCGGAACAAGGTGTGGCACGAAAATCAGGCCGTCTGAAACATGGTCTTGCAGCCCGGACAGGGTTTGTCGGATTTCAGGCAGATGGCGGTGGCCGCCGACGCCGTAGGCTTTGAAGTTGTCGCCTGCTTCGCACAATAGGGCGTGGGTGCTGGCTTTGCGGCCTGCACCGGAAACACCGGATTTACAGTCGGCAATTAGAGGCGCGTTGGCTTTCAGACGGCCATCCTGAAGCAGCGGCAATAAGGGTAGGGAAACGCAAGTAGGGTAGCAGCCCGGGTTGGCCACCAGCATGGCTTTGGCGATGTCGTCTCTGTAAAGTTCGCACAAGCCGTACACTGCTTGGGAAACGAGTTGCGGCGCGGCATGGGTCATTTTGTACCATTTTTCCCATGTGGGGATGTCGCGGATGCGGAAGTCGGCAGACAGGTCAATCACGCGTACGCCTTTTTCCACAAGGGCCGGTGCTTCTTTCATGGCCACGCCGTTGGGCGTGGCGAAGAACACGAGGTCGCAACGGTCAAGCCCGGCATCTTCGGGTGTTTGGAATGCAAGGTCGTAAATACCGCGCAGGCTGGGAAAGTAGTCGGTAACCGCAATACCGGCTTCGCTTCGGCTGGTGACGGCAGTGACTTCTACGTTGGGGTGGCTGCTGAGCAGGCGCAACAATTCAACGCCTGTGTAACCGGTTGCACCGACGATACCAATTTTAATTTTTGTGGTCATGGTGTGGCTCCTTTGTAGGGTAACAATGCGTTTGATTATATAGTAATTAATTGCCGTCGGTCAGCGGTGCTTGTGCCAAGCTTTGCAATAGAGGGTTAAACAGGCCGTCTGAAATATGGGATTGACGATATTGGAGAGAGGATTTCAGACGACCTGAAAGTTTGGGAAAACGCGGTTTGCGGTTTTATTTAACTATCGATTTGAGATTGGTGTTTTTTATTTATAGTCAGTATTTTATAAATATTCTAGGCCTCGTGTTTTGAAAACCTTTTATATTTCGTCTTTATCCTATTCATACAGACACAAAATAAAAACGCAAAAAAATGCCCCCGGGTTGGAGAACCGGAGGCAAGTATCCAAGGAGTAGCTCTCATCAATAAGAACTAGTTACTTGGTACTATATCTCTTGTTAGGATTGAAAGCAAGCGTTTTGCACATTTTAACATTTAAATAATTTTTTCATTCAAATTCAGAAAGCTATCAAACAGTGCTTGAATTTTGGGTTGGTGGCTGATGCCGATGACCAAAGTATCGGGCAAATGTTGCTTGAGGGTCTGCATCAACATCAGGGCGGATTCGTCATCGAGCTGGTTGGTGGCTTCATCTAGGAACAGGATCTGCGGTTTGTGCAGCAGCGCGCGTGCAAGGCTGAGGCGTTGCTGTTCGCCGCCGGAAAGGATGCCGTGCCATTCGTATGAAGTGTCCAAATCGTTCATCAACGTGTGCAACCTACCCGTTGGGCTGCTTAAGCCGACTTGTTCCAAGACGGTTTGAATCAAATGGTCGTCTTGGCAGGCCGTATAGGGATAGCTGACAGTTTGACGCAATGTGTCCGCAGGCAGGTAAGGGCGTTGGGGAAGAAAGAGGAGGCTGCCGTCGAGGGCGAAACTGCCTTGGTAATACGGCCACAAGCCTGCGAGGGCGCGCAGCAGGGTGGATTTGCCGATGCCGCTTCTGCCTTCGAGCAATACCCATTCGGGGGCGTGGGCTTCGAGGTTGATGTCGGTAAGCAGGGGGCTGCCGGTTTGGGTGTGAACGGTAAGGTTTTGCAGGACGACCTTGCCGCTATGATGCGGCAAAGCTGCTTGGTGTGACTGAAGGGAGGAGCTTTTTTGTTCTGCTTGTTCCAAGGCCGTCTGAAAACCGGAGAGGCGTTCGACGACTGCCGCCCATTCAATCAGGCGGCGGTATGCGTCAGTAAACCATCCGAAACTGTCTTGAACGCGGGCAAACGATGTGCGGGTCTGCATCATGTCGCCGAAGGTCATGGTTTTGGCGAGGTACATGGGCAGGGTGGCGAGGATGGGGATGAAGATACTGATGCGGACATAGGTCGCCCAGAAGGTTTCTTGGCGGAATTCGCAGTTAGTCAGCCGTCGCCAGTTGTCGCGGATGCGGAGGTAGCGCTGTTTCAGACGGCCTGTTTCGGCTTCGCCGCCGTTGTAGAAGGCGATTTGTTCGGCATGGTCGCGTACGCGTAAAAGGGCTGCGCGGTAGTCGGCTTCGCGATGCTGGCGGTCAATGTTGAGGTTTTTGAGTTTGCGGCCGACAAGATGGGCGATGACGGTGCTGAAGATGGAATAAATCAGTGCAACCCAAACAAGGTAGCCGTAAACGGTAATGCTGTATCCGCCGATGTTGAAAGTCTGTACGCCGGAGAGCGTCCACAATACGGCGACAAACGCGCTGAATTTGGCAATATTATTGATGAAGGAGCGGAACAATCCGATGCTTTTGTCGGCGAGGAGATAGATGTCTTCGGCGATACGTTGGTCGGGGTTGTCCGGTTCTCCTGTCAGGCGCAGGCGGTAATGTTTGTGGCCTTCGAGCCAGTTTTTTTGAAATTGCTCGGTCAGATGGGTACGCCAACGGAAGATGAGGCGTTTTTGCAGCCAGTCGCCGCAGACGATGCAGCCGATAACCATCGCCATATAGCCGAGGTATTCGACAATGAGCGAAGGCATGGATGCGCCGTCAAACGCGGCCAGCGCGTCGTAGAAGCGTTTGTCCCACGCGGCAATCCAAACGCTGATGGTAATAGAGAATAGGGTAAACCCTATCAAAACGGCGAGCATCAGCCATTGGAGGCGACCGTGTGTCCCCGACCAAAAAGGGCGGGCAAGGTAAAAGAATTTTTTGAGCGTATTCATGATGAATGCTTGTAAATGTGCGTGATAGGCCGTCTGAAAGCAGAATTTTGTTTTCAGACGGCCTTGTTTATAAGCAATGATTAGTTTTTATATGCTTTTGAAGAGTGGAGGGCAATCCACTCCCGATTTGCCGCTATTTTACATTTTCCATTTCAGGCTGAACACGGCATTGCGTGGTTCGCCGTAGAAGTTGCCGTAGTTTTTTGTACGGTTGCTGTTGTTTTCATAGTAGTGTTTGTCAGTCAGGTTGTTGACTGCCAGCCCCAGTTGCAAATTGTCGGTCGGACGGTATTGCAAACCGGCATTCCAAACGGTATAGCCGCCTTGGGGCAGCTTACTGCTGGTTTTGCTTTGACTGGACAAGCCTATACCGATACTTAACTTACCGTTTGCAAACGGCGGCGTATAGCTACTGTAAGCGCGGAAAATGTGTTTTGGGGTCCAGTTGGCAAAATCGCCCTCGGTATGGGGATGGTTTTCTGTTTTGCGGATATTGTAGGTATAGCCGGCAAACAGTTTCCAATTTGCGCCGATTGCTCCGGAAATTTCCGCATCTACACCGCGGCTGCGTTCTTTTGCGGGAACGTAGTAGAAAGTCTGTTTCCTGTTGCCGCTGGCCGGAACGTTGACACGCACGCCGACGTTGGTGTTATCGGTTTGGAACAGGGATACGGCCGTATTGAGTTTGCTCTGCATCCATTCGCCTTTCCAACCCAATTCGTAGTTTTTACCGACTTCGGGCGCGAGATAGCTGTTGTCTGCATTTGTTTTCAGAGTCGGTTTGTAGATGGATGTATAGCTTGCATAGAGGCTTTGCCCCGGCATGAAATCGTAAGTGATGCCGATGTATGGAATGAATTTGCTGTTTTTGACCGAATAGGTTTTTGCATCATTGTCCGGAGCGCCTGCATAACGGGACCAGTTGTAATTGAAGTCGCGTTTCCAATGGGTATAGCGTCCGCCTACCAATAGATGCAGTTTTTCCGTAGGATTGATGCGGGCACCTGCTGCAAGGGCGTGCGTATAGAAATGGTTGTTGCTGTCCATAATGCTGTATGGTTCGGCAGCCCAGTCCGGCTGGGGGATAACGGCAGAAAATGGATCGTAGCTGCCGGTTGCCTGCATACGGGTATGGTGCAGGGTATTGCGCTCTTTCGAATAATTATGAGTCAGGAAGATGTCGTGGGTTTGACCCAAGGCTTCAAACTTGCCGCGCAGGTTGTTTTGAATATGCAGATGTTTGCTGTCGTGCTGATAGCGGAAAGCCTGTTGGTCTTCAATACCGATGGATTGATTGGCTTTCAATCCACTTTTGTCTGCCATTAAGAAAGCATACCTTTGGTCGGAGTGGCTGTTTCGCCAATCGATTTTGCTGTTCCATTTCCAGTTGTCGTTGAAGTAGTGGTCAAATTCTGCAAAAACACCGTTTTTGATGAATCGCCCATGATTCCAATCCGCACCGAAATAGCTGTCGCGCGGCAGACTGCTTCCGTCTTCCCATAAAGGCAAGCCGTTGAGATTGGGGGTGTTGCGCTGGGCGATACGGTACGCACCGACAGAAACCTTGCTGTTTTCTCCGATGTCTTTTTCTAAAACGCCGTAAAGAAGGCTGTTTTGCCCTTTCACTTTATCCTGAAATGTTTTGTCATGATCAAAACTGCCGACAATACGTCCGCGGAATTGGTTTTCTGAGCTTAAAGTGCCCGAGGCATCCAATTCGATATGCCGTTTGCCGAAACGGTCGGCTAAACCATTCATACTGATTTGTTTTTTAGTCGTCGGTTTTTTGCGTACGGCATTAATCGTACCGCCGGGTGCGCTGTTGGATTGGGTCAGCCCGGCCGCACCGCGCACAACTTCAATGTGGTCATACATGGCAAGGTCGGTGATGTTGTGCCCATCTCTGGCGGGGCTGCCAAATATGCCCGGCGCACCAATAGTGGTGGCCATGCCGTCTTCTTCCAATTTTTCAATATAGAATCCGCGGCTTTGGAAATGGGTGCGGTTCCCTTGGCGAACGACATTTACGCCAGTCGTCGTTTTCAACGCATCCGCCAGCGTCGTAATGCCTTGATCGTTAATTTGGTTTTTGGTAATCACGCTGACCGATTGCGGCGTCTCACGCGGAGTCAATGCCAGTCCTGTGGTAGAACTCATGGCCGAAGTCGTATAGTCATTCCGATTTTCGGTACGCAGGCTGCGGTTTTTGCCGACCACATTGACCTGCTTTAATTCCACCTGTTGTACCTCTTCGGCAGCTTGTGCGGCTTGGGGCAATGCGGCAAGGCAGAGGGCAAGTGTGCTCAGTTTGAATAGTTTTTCAGAATGATGCATTTTATGAGGTCCTTGATAAAGAAAGGTCTGTTTGTTTTTAAATATTGGCAGCAATATCTGTTTAAATTGAGCCGTTATTTTTTATAAGCCGTTTTGTTTTAAAAATTAAATATAAATCCTCGAATCATTTTATTTGATTCAATTTTAATATTGTCAAACCATCGGGTCAAAAAAAGGTTGCCATCGGAAAGGGAGCCGTTGGCAACGAATGGAGGTGGGAATGCAATGAAAGCTAGATATAAGGGGTAGTGCCAAACTAGCCATAAAGAACTATATCGAAACTGTAAGAAAAAGCAACAACAAGTTATCTGTTGCTTGCAAAGTTTTTTAAACAGCTTGTCCTAAATCAAATTTTTGAGTCATGACTTGTTTAGTTGATGCAGGGATTGGTATTGGTAGCTCTAGTTGAATTGTTTACAGGCCGTCTGAAAATTGCCGGGGTTGTTCGGCTATAATGCTGTTTTGGTTTTTTAAGGCCTTTGCAAAAATACGGTTTCGTTGTTTTAGGCTGAATGTGTACCCGATATGTTTGTAAAGGTCTTAGGGTATGAGGAGAATGAGATGAAGAAAGTTTTGGTGTTGCAACATGGGGATTTGGGCGCTTGCGACTGGTCGGCATTTGGCAGTTTGGTGTCTGCGCCATCAGGGAAGTCGGTGTTGCGCGTGCCGGTTGATGATGATTTTGAATTGACGGACGATATGCGTGCGGCGTTGATTGCGCAGCAGATAGATGGTGCGGTGTTGCCGGATGTGGCTTTTGCTGATTTGGGACTGATTGTCAGCGATATGGATTCGACGCTGATTACGATTGAGTGTGTAGATGAGATTGCGGCCGGTGTTGGGCTGAAGGATGAGGTGGCAGCGATTACGGAGCAGTCGATGCGCGGCGAGCTGGACTTTGAGCAGTCTTTGCGTAAGCGTGTGGCTTTGCTGGCCGGTTTGGACGAGCGCGTGTTGGAAGAGGTGTACGAGAATGTGTTGCAGCTTTCGCCGGGTGCGGAATTTTTGTTGGCAGAGTGCAAACGGAATGATGTGAAGTTTATGCTGGTGTCGGGCGGGTTTACGTTCTTTACGGAACGCCTGCAACGGCGTTTGGGCTTGGATTTCCATTTTGCGAATGTGTTGGAAGTGGAAAACGGCAAGCTGACAGGCCGTCTGAAAGGGCGGATTATCGATGCGCAGGCTAAGACGGATTTGTTGCGTGAATACCGTGAGCGTCTGGGTTTGGCTTCGTGGCAGGTGGTGGCGATGGGTGATGGTGCGAACGATATTCCGATGATACGGGAGGCGGGGTTCGGCATTGCTTATCGGGCGAAACCGAAAACCGAAGCGAATGCGGATGCGTGTGTGCGCTTTGGTGGTTTGGAGCGGATACGCGGTTGGTTTGCGTAAATCGTTTGAGGGTGTTTGTCAGTCAGGCCGTCTGAACAATCGGGAAACCGGTTTTCAGACGGTCTGATGTTTTATAAGGCGATAAAACGGTAGCCCTCGGCATCGACTTCGAGAATGGAGGCGTAATTATCGCGCCAGTCGCCGAGTACAATGCGGGTGTAATCGGCGTTGCGATGAATGTTTTCGCGGTGGGTATGACCGTGGATGAGCAGGGGCGTGTGGAAGCGTTGGACGGTTTCGTGGGTAAAGGCTGGATTGACGTCCATGATGTCGGCGGTTTTGTGTTGTTTGTCCTGTTTGCTCTGCTTGCGGATTTTGGTGGCGATGTTCAGTCGGAGTGTGAGCGGCAGGAGTAGGAACAGGCGTTGCAGCCATTTTTGATGGACGGTACGGCGGAATTTTTGATAAGAATGGTCGTCGGTGCAGAGGGTGTCGCCGTGACAGAGTAGGGTGGGTGTGCCGAACAGGTCGATAACGGCGTACTCGGGCAGTAAGGTCATGCCGGTATCGCGGGCGAAGGTTTTGCCGATGAGGAAGTCGCGGTTGCCATGGATGAAATAGCAGGCAATGCCACGCTCGGTTAGGCTGAGGATGGTTTGTTTGATGGTTTGAACCAAAGGGCTGTTTTCGTCATCGCCGATCCAAAAATCGAAAAGGTCGCCAAGAATGTATACGGCTTGGGCGTGAACGGCTTTTTCTTGGATAAATTTTTGGAAGAGTGCGGTCAGCTGAGGATGGGATTCGCTCAGGTGCAAATCGGCGATGAAGTAAATCGGCATGATGATGTGGGACGTGTGGGAAGGGTTTTATTATAACTTGGGTTGTCGCTTTTGGATTTGGGCTTGGTGTTTTTCGTTTGTAATGCGGTGATTTTATTGTTTTGATTTGGTGTGATAAAGGCCGTCTGAAACATCTTTTCAGACGGCCTTTCTAGTTTATTGGGCTTTGCCCTGATAGGTGATTTGTTTCAGCGTCTCTTCTTGGTACAAGTCGCTGATGGGGACGGTATAGAAGAATTCGTTGCTGCGGACAAAGCGGTTGACCAAGTCTTTGTCGAGATGGAGGACGTGGTGCCGCAGTTTGTTTAAGCCTTTGAATATCATGGTACTCCAACGCATATAGCCGTCTGAATTGGGGCGGATGTCGTTCATGGCATCAAGGGCGAGAAGTTTGCGGTTTTGTTCCTCTTTGTCCAAAGGATGGGAATGGATGCTTTGGAAGTAGAACGGTTGCTCGGAGGGCGGCGGCAGGCTGAGGGAAGACCCTACTTTGCCGATAGGGAAGTCGTCGCTCAGATAATGTATGGTGTGCAAAAACAGATTGCCGCGGCGGTAATCGATTTTACGCAGGGCTTCGATGGCGGCCAGAGCAGTATGTTGGTGGTCGGGATGCACATCAATATTGGGAGACGGCGTCACGATAATATCCGGCTGGAACGTTTCTATCAGATAGCCAAGGTTGTCCACCAAGCTGTTCCAAGTCGAGCCGGGCTTGAGATGTTTCGCCAATGGGGAGGTATTGGCACTGCGGAAAATATCGACATCGGTCGTATCGATTTTGGTCGATTTAATCTCTTTTTCCGGATTTTGGCGCATGGCGGTCAATGTGCTGTCGAAGTAGCCCAGTTGCAGGATGTTTTCAGACGGCACGCCGGCCAAAAGGGGAACGGTCAGGCTGTTCCAAACGCGCATCCGGCCTTTTTGCAGATATTGTGCCTGGGTGTCGAAGTCGCATGTGCTGTAAAGATTACCATAGTGGAAGCTGCCGCCTTCGCTGGCAGTTAAGGTGCAGATCATTGAATTGGCGGCGTGTTTTTCGTACAAACCGTATGCGCTTAATTCGGCATCGTCAGCATGAGGCGCGAGGACAAGGATTTTTTTGCCGTCTAGGTTTTCACGCGGATAAACAGAGAGTTCGATTTCTTGGTCGGGCAAAGTTAGGTATTTGCCTTCCAGGCGGATGGTTTTGTCGCTGTCGGAGAAGGTGTCGCTCAGATTGATATAGCGCACGCCTTTTGCGCCGTATTCGAAATATTGCTTCCATTTGCCTTTAGATGAAATGGTTTCCACAAAAGGCAATACCAGCAATCCTGCCCAAGTGGATTTGATGCGGATTTTGGCAATAACGGTATCTTGCCCGCGGATAGTGGCGGGCAAAGTCAGGTTGCCACCCTTGAGGGTAGCATGCGCGGTAGAGGGGAGGGATGGATAGTTATAGTCTTGGTATGTGTTGTAGGCAAACTGTTTTTTATGAATAATTGAAG
>NZ_JBQCXF010000089.1:0-9738 GCF_051956635.1 Neisseria sp. P0022.S010
TTTAATCCTTTTGGTTCAGAAGGCGGACATGCAGGTCATGTGCAAATGCATCCATATCTTGCGCGATGGTTTTTGTACCGCGATTGAGGAAGTTGTACGCCAATACGGCCGGAATCGCCACAAACAGGCCGACAGCAGTCGATACCAAAGCTTCGCCAATCGGACCGGCTACCGCAGCAATGCTCATTTGGCCGCTTTCGCTGATGCCGATCAGGGCATGGTAAATACCCCAAACCGTACCCAACAGGCCGATAAACGGAGCGGTTGCACCGATAGAGGCCAAAGCGGTCATACCGTAGTCGAACTGGCGCATGGTTTGGGTCAAACTGTTACGGATGTGAACGACCAAGTATTCGTTCAAAGGCAATTCGTCAATCAGCGATTTGCTCGTCGTTTGACGGTAATTTTGGTACGCGCGCAGAGATTCATCTGCAACACGGCTCATCGGTGCTTCTACCGCTTTGGCTTTTTGTACAGCATCAGCCAGCGTAAACGCATTCAGCATCAACTCTTTTACCTGTGCATTGCCTTTTTTCGCTTTGCGGTATTTGATGCAGCGAATCACAATGACGCTCCAAGTCACCACACTCATCAACAACATCAGGACAAATACACCAATCAGTACCACATCACCTGATTTGAAAACTAAACTTAAATCCATAATTTTTCCAAGTTAAAAATAAAATTAAAATTTCTATCGGGTCATTTAAAATTATTTCCCAACAGCATATATTTTCTAATCAATCAGCTTAGGCCTAGATACTTATTCGAGCGTGAATTTGACAGGTACTTTAAATTCAGTCCAAACGCTTGCATTACAGCTACCATCTTTAACAGCTTTACGCGCTGCATTATCCAGACGACTATAACCACTTGATTTATTCACACTGATTGAATCCACTTTACCGCCGGGACCAACCAAGACTTTCAAAACAACCAAGCCCTCTTCACCATTTTCAGTGGATAGTGAAGGATACGGAGGTCTTGGAATATGGCAGGTTCCTTTTGCCGGATTGCCTTTACTGCTGCCGGCACCTGTACCGCTGCCACCACCTCCGCCACCGGTACCGGAGCCATGTTCGCCTTTCGCACCGCCGCTGCCGGAGCCGCTGCCTTCGCCGCGTCCGCTGCCTGTACCTTTCGTACCGCCGCCGTTACCTTTACCTTCTCCGTTCAAGGCTTTGCCTTCGCCGCTGCCTTTACCGTTTTCAGCAGTATTCGGCCCGGTTTTGTTGCCTGAGTATTCAGATGCTTTGGGAGATGGTTTAGGTTCTGCCTTCGGCTCTGGTTTTGGTTCAGGTTTTGGCTCGGGCTTAGGCTCAGGTTTGGGTTCCGGCTTAGGCTCGGGCTTAGGTTTCTCGATAGGTTTCGGTTTTTCCTTTTGCTGTACGATATCCGCTTTTTCTTTTTTCGTTACCACAGGTTTGATAACAGGTTTGGGCGGCTCGACAGGCTTAGGCTTGGGTTTCGGCTTGGGTTTCGGTTGTTCTGGGGTAGGCTCGGGTGCGGCAGGTGCGCCTTCGCCCTCAGGGCTGCCGTCGCCACCGCCGAAATCGCCCAAATCGACAAATTCAATATTCGCCATTTCTACAGGAGGCGGTTTGTGCGCGTGCCATAAAAGTGCAACCAAACCGACGTGAATCAACGCAACGGAAGTCACGACGGCTGGAGTTAAAATTCGTTTTTTATCCATAATTCCGTTATGTTAATAGCAACAATTCCCGTTTGCAAGTCGTTTTACAGTCAAAATAAGCATTAATGCTTATAGAGAAAGTTTATAGACCTGCTGTTTTAAAGGCTGTATATCATAATATGATATTAGCTCTCATTACTAATATTATCAAACAAGCGGCCATCTGAAAAGATAAACGGTATTAAAAAAGCCATCGTCTCTTACAATCTTTATGCCATCCGCACATCAGGCCGATATTGAACCTCATCAGACCGATAAAAATTCAAATGGTTTCAAATCATCTGTATTTTTATCCATAAAACATCAGGCCGTCTGAAAACGCTCTTCAGACGGCCTGATTCAAACAAAATCATTTTTTCCGTTTCGCCCTTGGGTGCGCCTCATCATAAACGCGCGCCAAATGGTCGAAATCCAGCTTTGTATAAACTTGCGTAGCGGAAAGGTTGCTGTGGCCCAACAATTCCTGTACGGCGCGGATATCGCCCGATGCCTGCAAAAGATGGGTTGCATAGCTGTGGCGCATCATGTGCGGCGAGATATGGCTGGCGCTGCCCACGCGCACCGCCCACGCCTGCAGGCGTTTTTGGATTTGACGTTGCCCCAGCCTACCGCCGTTCTTATTGGTGAACAAGGCCTGCTCACCCTCTTTGGCAATACGCACTGCCAAATAATCGCGCAATGCCGCAATGCTTTTGCCCACCAAAGGCACTTGCCGCTGCTTGCCGCCTTTACCCTTCACGCTGACCCAGCCTTCGTCCAAGACGATACTGTCCAGATTCAACCCTTGTATCTCGCTCAGGCGCAAACCGCTGCCATACATCAATTCAAATATGGCCTTATCGCGCACGTCCAATTCGTCATCAACAGGCGCATGGTCAAGAATATGGTTTAAAGGTTCTTGCGGCAGTGCTTTAGGCAGGCGTTCAGGCAGGCGCGGTGCTTTCATATTAAATGTCGGATCGCTTTCCATGACTTCTATCTGCACCAGCCAACTGCAATACTGCCGCCACGCCGACAATTTCCGCGCCAAGCTGCTTTCGCTTAAACCCTTTTGCGACAGTTTTTTCAATGCCGCCACAAAATCACGGCGCGTCGGCAGGCCGTTTTTCAGATTATCGGGCAACAGACGCATCAATTCACTCAAATCGCGCCGATAAGCGGAAACGGTATGCTGCGACTTGCCTTGTTGCGACAAGGTTTTCAGATAGCGTTCAAGATGAAGCGCAAAATGATTTGATTCCGCCATTTCAGACGGCCTCCAATGCTGCTTTCAAGGCCGAAGGCAGACGGCAGACACGTTGTTTGCCATAGTCGAAACACACCATGCCTGTCTGCACTTTCGCCAACACAAGGCCGTCTGAAATCCTGCGGATACGGTACAGCAAAGAAAAACCCACACCGGCCACGCCTGCCGCCCCCATTTCCACCGATAGCTCATCGCCATGATGACCTTGCGCCAAATACTGTACCGCCGCATCCGCCATAATCAGGCCAGCCCCGCCGGCATCCATTTCACTCCAACCCAGCGTCGCCAGCCAACGCATCCGCACTTCATGGCACAAACGCAACACTGCATCGTTCGCCAGATGACCGCCATAGTTCACATCGCCCACCTGAACCGTCAAGGCCGTCTGAAACAAAGGCTTATCACACTCGGTCACCGAAATCCTATCCATTTTGCACACCCGTTTTCAATACTCTGCCATTATAAACCGAGACCCTGTTCGTTAATATATAAAAACAATGTAGCAGCTTGTAGTTTTTCATGGCAAAAAACATTATAATTTATCGGATAAATTTACCCTTCACTACTTCAGGAGCTTCTCATGGCACTCGTATCCATGCGCCAACTGTTGGACCATGCCGCCGAAAACAGCTACGGTCTGCCCGCATTCAACGTTAACAACCTCGAACAAATGCGCGCCATTATGGAGGCGGCCGACCAAGTCAACGCCCCCGTTATCGTTCAAGCATCCGCAGGCGCACGCAAATACGCAGGTGCCCCATTCCTACGCCATCTGATTTTGGCCGCAGTCGAAGAATTCCCACACATCCCCGTCGTGATGCACCAAGACCACGGTGCATCGCCCGATGTATGCCAACGCTCTATCCAACTGGGTTTCTCCTCCGTGATGATGGACGGCTCGCTGCTCGAAGACGGCAAAACTCCGTCCACCTACGAATACAACGTCAACGCCACCCGTACCGTGGTTAACTTCTCCCACGCCTGCGGCGTGTCCGTTGAAGGCGAAATCGGCGTATTGGGCAACCTCGAAACCGGCGAAGCCGGCGAAGAAGACGGCGTAGGCGCAGTGGGCAAACTTTCCCACGACCAAATGCTGACCAGCGTTGAAGATGCCGTACGTTTCGTTAAAGATACCGGCGTTGACGCATTGGCTATCGCCGTCGGCACCAGCCACGGCGCATACAAATTCACTCGTCCGCCCACAGGCGACGTATTGCGTATCGACCGCATCAAAGAAATCCACCAAGCCCTGCCCAACACCCACATCGTGATGCACGGCTCCAGCTCCGTTCCGCAAGAATGGCTGAAAGTCATCAACGAATACGGCGGCAAAATCGGTGAAACCTACGGCGTACCCGTAGAAGAAA
This sequence comes from Neisseria sp. P0022.S010, assembly GCF_051956635.1. Lineage (NCBI taxonomy): Bacteria > Pseudomonadati > Pseudomonadota > Betaproteobacteria > Neisseriales > Neisseriaceae > Neisseria > Neisseria sp. P0022.S010. Next base: position 4,307 of record NZ_JBQCXF010000089.1, read on the forward strand.
TCGTCGAAGGCATCAAACACGGCGTGCGCAAAGTCAACATCGACACCGACTTGCGCCTCGCCTCTACCGGCGCCATCCGTCGCTTCATGGCAGAAAATCCGTCCGAATTCGACCCGCGCAAATACTTGAGCAAAACCGTCGAAGCCATGAAACAAATCTGTCTTGACCGCTACCTCGCATTCGGTTGCGAAGGCCAAGCCGACAAAATCAAACCGATTTCTTTGGAAAAAATGGCAACCAAATACGCCAAAGGCGAATTGAACCAAATCATCAAATAATCTGTACATCGGATTGATACTAAGGCCGTCTGAAAACTTGGCAATAAGGTTTCAGACGGCCTTGGCTTTTGGAAACTTATAGTAAAATCCCCCCGCCGACTACCCATCAAAACACATCGAAAGCAAACATGAAACTCGCCGTTATTTTGCCGGCCTATTGTGCCGAAGCTTATTTGCCCGAATGCTTGGATTCGGTATTGAATCAAACATTCCGCGACTTTTTCGTCATCGCCGTCAACGATGCCTCAAAAGACAAAACCGGCGAAATCCTCGAGGCTTACGCAGCCAGAGATTCACGTTTGCAGGTTTTCCACCTTCCGGAAAACAGGGGCGAGCCGTTTGTCTGCCAATTTGCCATGGATATGCTCAAAGATGTAGAGGTTGAATACGTGGCGCGGATGGACGCGGACGATATTTGCACCCTGGATCGTTTTGAAAAACAAATTCAGTTTTTAGACAGCCATCCCGAAATCGATATTGTCGGCAGCCAAGCCACCATCTTTTTCGACGACCAAACCGGAAGAGAACCCGTTTTAAGCGATCTGCCCCTGCTCGACAAAGATATTAAAGCCTTTTTCTCCAGGGCCGCTCAAAATATGTTCAACCCCACCACCATGTGGCGGCACGACAGCATTAAAAACCTCGGAATAAACTACACCGCAACGGAAACCGCACCCGATTTCCATATGTGGGTGCAATGCGCCCTACATGGCAAAACCTTTGCCAACCTGCCCGAACCTTTGTTGTTTTACAGGATACACCAAACTCAAGAAAGCAAAAAAAGAGATAAAATCAACAGATCCGTCCAATACACCATGGAGTTGTGGATCAGTCATCTCTTCCCTGATTTGAACGCGACGGAAGTAACGCTCTTAAGCCGCATCTTGTATGAAAAGCAACTGCGCTTGACCACCGAAGAGCTGAAAACCATTTTTGCCGCCTATGACAGAATCAGCAAAGACCGCAGCATTTCATTGTTTGGCGAAGACCGCAATACCATGTTCGACATGATAGACAAGTTCTTCAATTTCTTAAAAAGTCAGTTAAAATTCACTTAAATCATAAAAGGCCGTCTGAAACCCAAGTTTCAGACGGCCTTTGTCTATTTCAAGATCAATCTAAATCAGAACAAGCCGTGAATCACGCCGTCTGCGTCCACATCGATTTTCTCGGCGGCCGGAACTTTCGGCAGACCCGGCATTTTCATCATATTGCCGCACAACGCAACGATGAAGCCTGCGCCTGCGGAAACAGTAATACCGCGCACGGTAATGCGGAAGCCTTCGGGGCAGCCCAACAGTTTGGCGTTGTCGCTCAAAGAGTATTGGGTTTTCGCCATGCAGATCGGCATTTTGTCCAAGCCCAGTTTTTCCAGTGAAGCGATTTCGGCAGACGCTTCCGCGCTGAAATCGACGTCTTCCGCGCCGTACACTTTTTGGGCAATCGCACGGATTTTGTCTTTAATGCTCAACTCAACATCGTAGGCAAAATTGAAGTTATTCGGTTGATTTTCGATGGCGTTAACGACTTTGTGCGCCAAGTCTGCACCACCCGCGCCGCCTTTGCCCCATACTTCAGTTAGGGAAACTTCAACGCCGTGTTCCGCGCAGGCTTTTTCAATCATGGCCAACTCGGCATCGGAGTCGGACACGAAGCGGTTGATAGCAACCACCACAGGCAGGCCGAATACGTTTTTCAGGTTGGAAATGTGTTTCAGCAGATTAGGCAGGCCTTTTGCCAAAGCGTCGAGGTTTTCTTCGCCGAGATTGACACGTTCCACGCCGCCGTTGTATTTCAAAGCGCGGACAGTAGCCACGACAACAGCCGCATCAGGTTTCAAATCCGCCAGACGGCATTTGATGTCACAGAATTTTTCCGCACCCAAATCCGCGCCGAAGCCTGCTTCGGTTACCGCATAATCGGCAAGGTGTTTCGCCAGACGGGTGGCGGTAACGGAGTTGCAACCGTGGGCGATGTTGGCAAACGGGCCGCCGTGTACAAAGGCAGGCGTGCCTTCGATGGTTTGTACCAAGTTAGGCTTAATCGCATCTTTGAGCAATGCCGCCATCGCGCCATTCGCTTTCAAATCTTTGGCGTAAACAGGGCTGCCGTCTTTGGCATAGGCGACGAGGATGTTGCCCAAACGCTCTTTCAAATCGCTGATGTCTTTAGCAAGACAGAATACCGCCATCACTTCGGACGCAACGGTAATATCGAAACCGTCGGGACGCATCACGCCGTCAACAGGTTTGCCCATGCCGTCGATGATGTTGCGCAACTGACGGTCGTTCATATCGACCACACGACGCCACAGCACGCGTTTCGGATCGATGTTCAACTCGTTGCCTTGATAGATGTGGTTGTCGAGCATGGCGGCGAGCAAGTTATTCGCCGCGCCGATGGCGTGGAAGTCGCCGGTAAAGTGCAGGTTGATGTCTTCCATCGGCAAAACTTGGGCATAGCCGCCGCCTGCTGCACCGCCTTTAACACCAAACACCGGACCCAAAGAAGGCTCGCGCAGGGCGATAACAGAATCTTTGCCGATATGGCGCAAAGCATCCGCCAAACCGATGGTTACGGTGGTTTTACCCTCACCCGCAGGAGTCGGATTAATGGCGGTAACCAAAATCAGACGGCCTTGTTTTTGCGGCAGCTTGAATGCTTCGGCAGGATTGATTTTGGCTTTGTAATGACCGTAGGGCTCGATGTTGTCAACGTTCAAACCCAGCTTGGCGGCAATTTCACCAATCGGGCGCATGGTGGAAGACTGGGCAATTTCAGCATCGGTTTTGAAGCTCATGATTTTCCTTTATTGAGTGAGGGAAGGCCGTCTGAAACAATCTCAAGAGACGGCTGGAAGAAAAAGAATATTCGTTCTATTATAACGTTTTCCAAGAATAAACCGCAGTGAAAATTTCGATATTTCATCAACAAGCGGATTCATATTGTCAACAATTTGAAACAAAGGAATAAAACATGAGCAGCAACGCATGGCTGTTTTGGGCATTGGCATCGGCAGGCTTCGCCTCATTGACCGCCATTTTCGCCAAAATGGGTTTACAAGGCATAGATTCAGATTTCGCCACCTTTATCCGCACCTTGGTCATCCTCGCCGCTTTGGTATTGTTTTTAACCTACACAGGCAAATGGCAGGGTGTGAACGGCTTTACCGGCCGCAACTGGACATTCCTCATCCTATCCGGCCTCGCCACCGGTGCTTCTTGGCTCGCCTACTTCAAAGCCCTGCAATTGGGCAACGCCTCGCAAGTCGCCCCCGTCGACAAATTCAGCCTGGTCTTGGTCGCCCTGATGGCCGTCGTATTCTTAGATGAACGCCCAAGTACACAGGAATGGATAGGTTTAGGCCTGGTAACCGCAGGCGTATTGACTTTGGCTTTGAAACGATAAAGATTGGGACAAAAAGGCCGTCTGAAAAATTTCAGACGGCCTTTGCTTTGCTTCAAACAATCAGCTCACAATTAATTTGAACCGACTTTAATTTTTTGCCACAAGTTGACAGACAGTTTTTTCGCATCTGCGCTCATTTGAGGCATCACGAAACCGTCTTTCATGTCTTGCTCGTTCGGGAAAATAGAGCGAGTGTTCACCAGCTCGGCAGGCATTTTTTCGCGTGCAGGTTTGCTGGCCGGCGCGAAGGTTACGGCGATACCGTTTTTCGCAGCCACTTCGGGATCAAGCGTGTAGTTGATGTATTTATGGGCATTGGCGATGTTTTTCGCATCGGCCGGAATCAGCCAAGATTCAATCCAGAAGCCCATGCCTTTCGGAGTCAACACTTCGACGCCGACATTGTTTTTCACTTCTTCAGAACGCGCTTTGGCCAAGTTCAAGTCGCCGCCGTTACCTGCCGCCAAGCAGATATCGCCGCGCGCCAGTTCGTCAATGATGGAAGGGCTGAAACGTTTTACATCAGGACGGATAGACTTCAACACTTCCGCCGCCGCTTTCAAATCTTCAGGATTCGAGCCTTTAGGATCTTTACCCAAGTAGTTCAACAAGATTGGGAACATTTCACTCGGGGTATCCCACAAAGCGATGCCGCAAGATTTCAGCTTGTTGGTGTATTCAGGTTTGAACAGCAAATCCCAGCCGTTTTCAGGCAATTTTCCGCCCAAAAGCTCCTTGCCCTTCGCCGTAATCGCGATCGTATTCACACCTGAGAAGTATGGAACGGCGTATTGATTGCCCGGGTCGGCGGTTTCCAACATCTTCAGCAATTCAGGGTCGATGTTTTTGTAGTTCGGAATCAGGTCCTTATTGATTTTTTGGTATGCGCCCGCCTCAATTTGGCGCGGCAGGAAGGCAATACCTGGCACAACCAAGTCGTAGCCGGATTTGCCGGTCAGCATTTTGGCTTCCAGCGTTTCGTTGTTTTCATACAAATCGTAAGTCAGCTTCAAATTGTTGGCTTTTTTGAAGTCTTCGACTGTACTTTCGTCAACGTAGTTTGACCAGTTGTAGATATTCAGAGTATCGGTGGCGGCTGCTTCGGCATTGGCAGCAGGCGCGCTGCCTGCTTGAGGTTGCTCGGCTTTTTTCTCGCCACCGCCGCACGCGGCCAAAGACAATGCGGCCAATACGGCTAACACAGATTTTTTCATACGGGCAGATTCCTGATGAAAGAGTGGTTAATGTCAATAAATAAGAAACCCTGCACCCCATAAACACCCCGGCGCAGAGTTAGGCTATTGTAATGGAAACGTAAGCAAACGCAAAGCAATATCCATCTGATTTTTATTGAAATAAGGCAAAGCAACACCATCTTTTTACCAAAAGCGTTGCACCGGCTGTCGTTTTTGGGCAAAATACGGCTGATTTGCGCGCGTTTATAGAGAAAAAGCTTGCATACAAGGAAATCTGTCTTTAAAATTGCGCGTTTACAGAATTTATTTTTCAGGAGATATTCAATATGGCAAACAGCGCACAAGCCCGCAAACGTGCCCGCCAGTCGGTTAAACAACGCGCCCACAACGCCAGCCTGCGTACTGCATTCCGTACCGCTGTGAAAAAAGTGTTGAAAGCAGTTGAAGCCGGCGACAAAGCTGCTGCTCAAGCAGTTTACCAAGAATCCGTTAAAGTCATCGACCGTATCGCTGACAAAGGCGTATTCCACAAAAACAAAGCAGCCCGTCA
>NZ_JBQCXF010000090.1:0-9706 GCF_051956635.1 Neisseria sp. P0022.S010
GCGGTTTGCGTATCGGTATTCCGGTTACCGAATATGACCGTGTGAACTTCGGTTTGGCCGCAGAGCGTCTGACCGTGAACACCTACAAAGGCGCGCCTAAACGCTATGCCGACTTTATCAACCAATATGGTAAAGGCGACGGCAGTGGCGTGGGCAACTTCAAAGGCTGGTTGTACAAAGGCACCATCGGCTGGGGCCGCAACAAAACCGACAATGCCTTGTGGCCGACCCGCGGTTACCTGACCGGCGTAAACGGTGAAATCGCACTGCCGGGCAGCGACCTGCAATACTACACCCTGACCCACAACCAAACTTGGTTCTTCCCATTGAGCAAAGATTTCACATTGATGCTGGGTGGCGAAGTCGGTTATGGCAACGGCTACGGCAAAACCAAAACCATGCCGTTCTTTGAAAACTTCTACGGTGGCGGCTTAGGCTCTGTCCGCGGCTTTGAAAGCGGTACGCTGGGCCCGAAAGTCTATGACGAATACGGCGAGAAAATCAGCTACGGCGGTAACAAAAAAGCCAACGTTTCCGCAGAGTTGCTCTTCCCGATGCCGGGCATTAAAGACTCGCGTACCGTTCGTCTGAGCCTGTTTGCCGATGCGGGCAGCGTGTGGGACGACAAAACCTATACCGCGGCAGAGAGCGGTAATAACAAATCGGTTTACCTTGAAAGTGCGCACAAATCGACATTCAAAAACGAATTGCGTTACTCTGCCGGTGCTGCCGTGACCTGGCTCTCTCCGCTGGGTCCGATGAAGTTCAGTTATGCTTATCCGATTAAGAAAAAAGAAGGCGACGAAATCCAACGCTTCCAATTCCAACTCGGTACGACATTCTGATGATGTTTAGGCCGTCTGAAACCGGGTTTGTCCGTTTCAGACGGCCTCATGGCAGATTGGCGGCAGGCTTATTGCAAACCGCCCGTCTGTTTTCAAGCAAGGATTTTTATCATGAGTAAAATAGCCGGCACCCTCCGTGTCCTCGCCGTAGCCCTGCCGGGTTTCGTGCTTTTGCCGCAAGCGGCGGCGGATGGCGTACAGAAAATCGGTTTTATCAATACCGAGCGCGTTTATCAGGAATCCAAGCAGGCGCAAAGCATTCAGACGACTTTGGAAAAAGAGTTCAAAAGCCGTCAAACCGCCTTGCAAAAGCTGCAGCAGGAAGGCGAGGCTTTGGAGCGAAAACTGAGCAGCGACAAGCTCAGCGACAGCCAAAGGGAAGCGGAAACCCAAAAATGGCGCAATCTGGTACAGAAATTCCGCAAGCAGCAGGCTGAGTTGGCTGAAGACTACAACCTGCGCCGCAATGAAGAATTCGCCGCGCTCCAGCAAAATGCCAACCGCGTCATCGTCGATTTGGCCAAACGCGAAGGTTACGACTTCATCTTGCAGGACGTGATTTACGTCAACGGTCGTTACGACATTACCGATAGCGTTATCAAAGCCCTAAACGCACACTGACCCTGCTCGGCAGCGAATGCAACCATACAGACAAACCTAAGGCCGTCTGAAACCCAAACCGGCAACTTTCAGACGGCCTGACATCTTGACGGCAGATTATCATGACTTCACAAGCATACACCCTGTCCCAAATCGTTTCCCAACTCGGCGGCGAATGGAAAGGCGAAGACATCGCCATTACCGCCGTCCGTCCGTTGGATCAGGCGCAGGCGGAACACATCAGCTTTTTGGCCAACCCGAAATACAAAGCCGAAGTACACGACAGCCAGGCAGGCGCAGTGATTGTGTCGCCGAAAGCCGCAGACGAATTTGCAGGCCGCAACCTGATTGTGGCTGCCGACCCTTATCTTTATTTTGCCAAAGTGGCACGATTGTTCTCGCCGATTGTCAAAGCACAGGGCGGCGTACATCCGACTGCCGTTGTCGAGGCAAGCGCCAAAGTACCGGCAAGCTGCGAAATCGGCGCGAATGCCTATATCGGCGCGAATGCCGTATTGGGCGAAGGTTGCCGTATTTTGGCCAATGCCGTTGTCCAACACGATTGCACGTTGGGCGATGAAGTCGTGCTGCATCCCAACTCCGTCATCTATTACGGCTGCACTTTGGGCAACCGTGTTGAAATCCACAGCGGCGCCGTCATCGGCGCAGACGGTTTCGGCTTGGCCTTTGCCGGCGATTCATGGTTTAAAATTCCGCAAACCGGCGCAGTCACGTTGGGCGATGATGTGGAAATCGGTTCGAACACCAACATCGACCGCGGCGCAATGAGCGACACGACCGTCGGCAACGGCACCAAAATCGACAACCAAGTTCAAATCGGCCACAACTGCAAAATCGGTTCGCACACCGTTATCGCCGCCAAAACCGGCATTTCCGGCAGCGTCACCATCGGCAATTATTGCATTATCGGCGGCGGCGTCGGCACGGTCGGACACATCGAAATCGCCGATAAAACCACCATCGGCGGCGGCACATCCGTTACCCACAGCATTACCGAAAGCGGCCAGCATTTGGCCGGTATTTTCCCGATGTCGGGCTACAAAGACTGGGCGCGCAATGCCGTTTATATCCACCGTTTGAGCGAAATGAACAAACGCCTCAAAACGCTGGAAAAACAGCTTGCCGACAGTGACGAAGCCTAAAGGCGGCGCAAACAGTCCGCGCCCCGCATCCGAATACGTTTAAACCCAATACAAACAAGGAAAGACGAACATCATGGACGTACAACTCCCGATCGAAGCCAAAGACATTCAAAAACTTATCCCACACCGTTATCCGTTTTTGCAACTCGACCGCATTACTGCGTTCGAACCGATGAAAACCCTGACTGCGATTAAAAACGTGACCATGAACGAGCCGCAGTTCCAAGGCCACTTTCCCGACCTGCCCGTGATGCCCGGCGTGCTGATTATCGAAGCCATGGCGCAAGCGTGCGGCACACTCGCCATCCTCAGCGAAGGCGGCCGCAAAGAAAACGAATTCTTCTTCTTCGCCGGTATCGATGACGCCCGTTTCAAACGCCAAGTCATCCCCGGCGACCAACTGGTTTTTGAAGTCGAGCTGTTGACCAACAAACGCGGTATCGGCAAATTCAACGCCGTTGCCAAAGTTGACGGCCAAGTTGCCGTTGAAGCCGTGATTATGTGCGCCAAACGCGTGGTGTAAGAATGGGACAGGCCGTCTGAAAGCTTCAGACGGCATCTTGCAGGCAATACCTGTATCAGACAGCAAGGAAACAGCATGACCCTTATTCATCCGACCGCCGTCATCGACCCTAAAGCCGAACTCGACTCCAGCGTCAAAGTCGGCCCGTACAGCATCATCGGCCCCAATGTGCAAATCGGTGCGAATACTGAAATTGGCCCGCATGCCGTCATCAACGGCCATACGACCATCGGTGAAAACAACCGCATTTTCCAATTTGCCAGCCTCGGCGAAATTCCGCAGGACAAAAAATACCGCGACGAGCCGACCAAGCTGATTATCGGCAACGGCAACACCATCCGCGAATTTACGACGTTCAACCTCGGTACGGTTACCGGCATCGGTGAAACCCGTATCGGCGACGACAACTGGATCATGGCCTACTGCCACCTCGCCCATGACTGTGTGGTCGGCAACCATACCATCTTCGCCAACAACGCCTCACTCGCAGGCCACGTTACCATCGGCGACTACGTCGTCTTGGGCGGCTACACGCTGGTGTTCCAGTTCTGCCAAATCGGCGACTACGCCATGACCGCGTTTGCCGCCGGTGTACACAAAGACGTACCACCGTACTTTATGGCTGCGGGCTACCGCGCCGAACCGGCCGGCCTCAACAGCGAAGGTATGCGCCGCAACGGTTTCACGGCCGAACAGATTGCCTCCGTCAAAGATGCGTATAAAACCATTTACCATCGCGGCATTCCGTTTGAAGAAGCCAAGGCGGACATTCTGAAACGCGCCGAAACCCAAAGCGAATTGGCGATATTTAAAGACTTTTTTGCACAATCCACACGCGGCATTATCCGTTGATGGATGGATTGAAGGCCGTCTGAAACTTTTTCAGACGGCCTTTGGATTGCAAAAATCCGCGTAGTAGGGCAGGTTTCCTGTCCGTTTGCCGCCGATGCCGTCTGAAAACGGACGGGCAAATGACCGCCACAAAATCTTTTAGCTTTTAAACCTCAATACATGAATTCCAATCCTTCCCCCCTTATTGCCATCAGCGTCGGCGAAGCTTCCGGCGACTTGCTCGGCGCACACTTAATCCGTGCCATTAAGGCGCGTTGCCCGAATGCGCGGTTTACCGGCATCGGTGGCGAGCGCATGAAGGCGGAGGGTTTCGAGAGTTTGTACGATCAGGAAAAGCTGGCGGTACGCGGTTTTGTTGAGGTCATCAAACGCCTGCCGCAGATTTTAAAAATCCGCAAAGGGCTGGTAAACGATTTAATCCGCCTCAAGCCGGATGTGTTTATCGGCATCGATGCGCCGGACTTTAATCTCGGCGTGGCGGAAAAACTCAAGCAGGCAGGCATTCATACCATTCATTACGTCAGCCCGTCGGTTTGGGCGTGGCGGCGCGAACGGGTTAATAAAATCGTGCATCAGGTCAACCGCGTGTTGTGCCTGTTTCCGATGGAGCCCCAGCTTTATATCGATGCCGGCGGCAAGGCCGAATTTGTCGGCCATCCGATGGCGCAAACCATGCCCGTGGAAGCGGATAGGGAAGCGGCTCGGCAGAAGCTGGGCGTGCCTGCGGACGTGCCCGTGTTTGCCATCTTGCCCGGCAGCCGCGTGAGCGAAATCGATTACATGGCGGCGGTGTTTTTTCAGACGGCCTTATTGCTGCTGAAACGTTATCCGCAGGCACAGTTTTTGCTGCCTGTGGCGACGGCCGCAACGCGCAAACGCATTACCGAAATTTTGGCGCAGCCTGAGTTCGCCGCCCTTCCCATCACGTTGACCGACAAGCAGTCGGATACGGTTTGCACCGCTGCCGACGTGGTATTGGTTACCAGCGGTACGGCGACTTTGGAAGTGGCCTTGTGCAAGCGACCTATGGTCATCAGCTACAAGATTTCGCCGCTGACTTATGCGTATGTGAAAAACAAAATCAAAGTGCCGCATGTCGGTTTGCCCAATATTCTGTTGGGTAAAGCCGCCGTTCCCGAGTTGCTGCAACACGACGCCATCCCTGAAAAACTGGCGCAGGCCGTGGCAGACTGGTATGACCGCCCTGAGGCCGTGGCCGCGTTGGAACAGGATTTCCACGCCTTGCATCTGCTGTTGAAAAAAGATACGGCGGCATTGGCGGCAGCGGCAGTATTGGAAGAAGCCGGATTTTCAGACGGCCTGAAAGACAAGTAAGGAAAACACATGAATTTATTGGGAGCCTTGGCCAAGGTTGGCAGCCTGACGATGGTGTCGCGCATTTTGGGCTTTGTGCGCGATACGATTATTGCCCGTGCGTTTGGTGCAGGCATGGCGACGGATGCGTTTTTTGTCGCGTTCAAACTGCCCAACCTATTGCGGCGCGTGTTCGCAGAGGGCGCGTTTGCCCAAGCCTTCGTACCGATTTTGGCGGAATACAAAGAAACCCGCTCGCCCGAAGCCACGCAGGCGTTTGTACGTCATGTGGCCGGTATGCTGTCGTTTGTGTTGGTCATCGTTACCGCGCTGGGCATACTTGCTGCGCCGTGGGTAATTTATGTTTCCGCGCCCGGTTTTGCCAAAGATGCCGATAAGTTTCAGCTCTCCATCGACCTGCTGCGGGTAACGTTTCCTTATATTTTATTGATTTCACTATCCTCTTTTGTCGGTTCGATACTCAATTCCTATCATAAATTCGGCATTCCCGCTTTTACGCCGACATTTTTGAATATCTCCTTTATCGTCTTTTCCCTGTTTTTCATACCGTATTTTGATCCGCCTGTTATGGCGTTGGCGTGGGCAGTATTTGTCGGCGGCGTGTTGCAGCTGGTGTTCCAACTGCCTTGGTTGGCGAAACTGGGCTTCTTGAAAATGCCCAAACTCAGCTTTAAAGACGCAGCGGTCAACCGCGTGATGAAACAGATGGGGCCGGCTATTTTGGGCGTGAGCGTGGCGCAGATTTCATTGGTTATCAATACCATTTTTGCCTCGTTTTTGCAGTCCGGCAGCGTGTCATGGATGTATTACGCCGACCGACTGATGGAATTGCCGACCGGCGTTTTGGGCGTGGCACTCGGTACGATTTTGCTGCCTACCTTGTCCAAACACGCCGCCAGTCAGGATACCGAGCAGTTTTCCGGCCTGCTCGACTGGGGTTTGCGCCTGTGTATGCTGCTGACCCTGCCTGCCGCCGTCGGCCTTGCCGTGTTGTCTTTCCCTCTGGTTACGACCTTGTTCATGTACCGTGAATTTACGCTGCACGACGCGCAAATGACCCAATATGCGCTGATTGCCTATTCCTTCGGCTTGATCGGTCTGATTATGATTAAAGTGTTGGCGCCCGGTTTCTACGCCCGCCAAAACATCAAAACCCCCGTTAAAGTCGCTATTTTCACGCTGATTTGCACGCAGTTGATGAACCTTGCCTTCATTTCGCCGCTCAAACACGTCGGCCTGTCCCTCGCTATCGGTTTGGGCGCGTGTTTGAATGCAGGTTTGCTGTTTTTCCTTTTGCGCAAACACGGCATCTACCGTCCCGGCAAAGGTTGGGCTGCGTTTTTGGTTAAAATGGTCATCTCTTTGGTCGTCATGGGCGGTGGTTTATGGCTGGCGCAATATTATCTGCCGTTTGAATGGGTGCACGTCGGCGGCTTTAAAAAAGCAGGCCAACTCTGCGTCCTGATTGCCTTGGGCGGTGGCCTCTACTTTGTTTCCCTAGCCGCGCTCGGTTTTCGTCCGCACCATTTTCGCAGGGTAGAAAAATAAGCAGCCAGAGGGCGTATTGCTTTGGCTTCAAGACTATTCGCTAAAAAGGCCGTCTGAAACATTTTCAGACGGCCTTTTCTTGTTTTATGTTTTAACTGTAAAGCTTCGCTCCTTTTTTGACGAACTCAATCGCTTTTTCTTCCATGCCTTGCTGTTGGGCTTTTTGCTTGTCGGCGTAGTCGCGCACTTCCTGCGTGATTTTCATCGAGCAGAATTTGGGGCCGCACATCGAGCAGAAGTGGGCGATTTTTGCGCCTTCGGCAGGCAGGGTTTCGTCGTGGAAGCTTTCGGCGCGTTCGGGGTCGAGGCTTAAGCGGAATTGGTCGCGCCAGCGGAATTCGAAACGCGCTTTGCTCAGGGCGTTGTCGCGTAATTGTGCGCCCGGCCAGCCTTTGGCGAGGTCGGCGGCGTGGGCGGCGAGTTTGTAGGTGATGATGCCGGTGCGCACGTCTTCTTTGTCGGGCAGGCCGAGATGCTCTTTCGGGGTAACGTAGCAGAGCATGGCTGTGCCGTACCAGCCGATGTTGGTCGCGCCTATGCCCGAGGTGATGTGGTCGTAACCGGGGGCGATGTCGGTAACGAGCGGGCCGAGTGTGTAGAAAGGCGCTTCAAAGCAGTGTTGCAGCTCTTCGGTCATGTTTTCTTTGACGCGTTGCAGCGGCACATGGCCCGGGCCTTCGATCATGACTTGGACGTCGTGTTCCCATGCTTTGGCGGTCAATTCGCCCAAGGTGTGCAATTCGGCAAATTGAGATTCGTCGTTGGCATCGGCAATGCAGCCGGGGCGCAGGCCGTCGCCGAGGCTGAACGACACGTCGTAGGCTTTCATGATTTCGCAGATTTCGTCGAAATGCGTGTAGAGGAAGTTTTCCCGATGGTGGGCAAGGCACCATTTCGCCATGATGGAGCCGCCGCGCGATACGATGCCGGTGAGGCGGTCGGCCGTCATCGGTACATAACGCAGCAACACGCCTGCGTGCAGGGTGAAATAGTCCACGCCTTGTTCCGCCTGCTCGATTAAGGTGTCGCGCACCAAATCCCAAGTCAGGTCTTCGGCGATGCCGCCGGTTTTTTCCAAAGCCTGGTAAATAGGCACCGTACCGATGGGGACGGGCGCGTTGCGGATAATCCATTCGCGCGTTTCGTGGATGTGCGCGCCGGTGGACAAATCCATAATCGTGTCCGCGCCCCAACGCAGCGACCACACCATTTTTTCGACTTCTTCTGTCAGGCTGGAGGTAACGGCGGAGTTGCCCAAGTTGCCGTTGATTTTGACGCGGAAGTTGCGGCCGATAATCATTGGTTCGAGTTCGGGGTGGTTGATGTTGGCAGGGATAATCGCGCGTCCAGCGGCGATTTCTTGGCGCACAAATTCGGGCGTGATTTGGTCGGGGTGGGTCGGGATGTTCGCACCGAAACTTTGCCCTGCGTGCTGCTTCAAGAGCTTGGCGTATTCAGGCCGTCTGAAAAGCTCGTCCAGCTTCATGCGTTCGCGTATGGCGACAAACTCCATTTCGGGCGTAATGATGCTTTGTCGGGCGTAGTGAAGCTGGGTTACGTTTCGGCCTGCTTTGGCGCGGCGCGGACGGGTGATTTGGTTGAAGCGCAGATGGGCGGTTTTCGGATCGTGCGCGCGTTCGGTGCCGTATTCGCTGGAGAGCTTGGGCAGGATTTCGGTGTCGCCGCGTTCGTCCAGCCATGCGGTGCGGACGTGCGGCAACCCTTGTTTCAAGTCGATATGCGCCGCCGGATCGCCGTATGCGCCGCTGGTGTCATACACCGGAATTGGCGGATTGGCTTCCGTACCTTGCGCCGTGTAGGTGTCGTCCTGACGGATTTCACGCAAAGGCACGCGGATGTCGGCGCGGCTGCCTGGGATATAGATTCGGTCGGAATTGGGATATTGGAAGCGAATGCCGATGTCTTCGCTCAAGTCGGAAAGACGGCGCGCCTCATCGCCGGTTTTTTTAGCGGTAGTCATAAAAATTGCTCCTGTTTCTCGGTTATGAAATGGAAACAGGAGCATTGCTTTTTTTCAGACGGCCTTTCGGATATCTTCAATCCGTCTAAAATCACCTTTGCCGAAACTCCCCACGCAGGTATTATCCTGTTCGGGTGTAAAGGGTATTTCTCAGCCGCTCGGTTTGAAAGCAGCACCCCTGTTTCTTTATTAACGAAAATTAAACCACGCGGCCGGTTTTTTGTAAAGCAACGTTTGGATATTTTCTGTCAAAAACGCTTGACAGCAATTCCGCCTTTCTGTATAGTTACAACTCCTGACGCGGGATGGAGCAGCATGGTAGCTCGTCGGGCTCATAACCCGAAGGTCGTAGGTTCGAATCCTGCTCCCGCAACCAAATATAAAAATCCCCTGCAGTCGCAGGGGATTTTGCTTTATGCGACATTTATTGCGGATGAATTGATGGAAAGGCCGTCTGAACCATTGGGTTTCAGACGGCCTTTTACTGTCTTGCGGCGGGGGTTGGGTAAAAATACGACAGGCCTTTTTTCAGACGGCCTCTTCCGATTTGGGCTTGTTGTCGTTGCGCAGGTGTTCTTTCAAGCGTAGTAACTCTTTTTTGTCCAACCATTTATTGCGCGAACGTTGCAACAGGATCACCAATGCGGCGATTTCGTTACGCATATTGGTGCTGAGCCAGAGGAAGCCTTGCCAGTCGTAATGCAGGCGGGCGGCCGGTTTGCTTAGTTCGGCATTGAGCGAAGTATCGATGCGGATACGGCGGGCGTAGTGGCCTTTGATGAGGCGGACGGTCAGGCGCAGTTCGCGTTGGAGCTGGTTGAAGTGGCGGTCGAGCAGGCGGATTTCGCTTTCGTTGAGC
>NZ_JBQCXF010000091.1:0-9666 GCF_051956635.1 Neisseria sp. P0022.S010
GGTCGGAAACGCGGCCGTAGTAGCTCAAAGCAGTCGGCATGTTTTGGCTTTGTGCATGGTAGTGGCCCAATACGCCCCATGCGAAGCTGCGTTGTTCGCGGCTGAGGCCGGATTCCATGTCGGACAGGGTAGCGGCGGCAGAAGCGGATTTGCGTGCATCTTTGCCGATTACGCTCAACAGGCTGTATTCGGTCGCACCTTGCGCGCCACCTTCAAACGGGCTGCCCAATGCGGCGGCGAGGTTGCGTGCATCCGTGGTTTGGCTGTTGCTCAACAAGCCGCGCACGCGACGCCATGCGTCGTTGGTGTTCAGACGGCCTGAAGCTGCCGCGCTTTCAACCAAGCGGGTACAACCTGCAGGCAGTTTGCCGGTCACGCGAACCAGCTCGGCGGCTTTGCTGTCATTGCCGCTGCTCAAATCGGCATAACATTGCACTTCTTGTGCGACGCCGGCGGCGTTCAATTTGCTGAATTCTTGACGGAACAAATCCCACTGGCCGCGCGCGCCCAAGGTTTTCAGCCATTCGTTGCGGACGTTTTCAGCCATTGCGCTGTCGCTGGCTTGGGATAAAAATTGTTGTACCCAAGCATCGTCACCGCGTTTGGCGGCATCGATGGCGCTTTGGTATTGGCTGTAATCGGACAGGACTTTGGACTCGCTGTCGGCGCGGCGTGAAGGAATAGAAGTAGATTTAGGCTGAACGACGCTTTCGGTTTTCGAAGCAGTCGGTGTGTTTTGGGTGGCGCACGCCGATAAAACAGCGGCGGTAATCAAGCTGAGGGAGAGAGGGAAAAGACGTTGAACGTTCATTGGATACCGTGTCGTTTTTAGAATCAAAATAGCTGCTTATTTTAAATGATTTATGCGGAATAACCGAATTACAAACCGATATTTACATTTTCAAAGCCCGGAAATGACTCAGGCCGTCTGAAATATGAAACACTTTTGAGGTATTCATAATTCAGACGGCCTGTTATGAAAGAAGTCGTCAATCGGGTTTGTGCTCGATATAGTCTTGCGGTTTGTCGGCTTTGCTGGTGCGCGTAACCGTATATTCGCCTTCGATAATGTCTTCGTCATCTTTGGCGGAGCTGTAAGTCTGACGGCTTTGGAAAGACTGCGTAGAAGAAACGGCCGCGTTGCCTTTAAACGGAATCAGCAAGAGCAGGGCGACGGCGGTTGAAATAAAACCGGGGCTGAGCAGGAAAACCGCGGCGGCGGTATAGCGAATCGGCCACAGCATTTGATAGAGGGAAATGTTTTGGCCGCTGCGGACGGCTGCACCTGCGAGCAAAAGGCCGGAAATGCCGGTATGGCGCAGCATAAAGATACCGCTGATAAAGCTGACGGCCATCACAAACAGCGTCCAGCCACCGCCTATCCAGTCGGCAACCCAGACGATGGACATGATTTCCAAAAAGATTAAAACCAAAAAACCGATTCCAAAATACTGCATAAGTGTTTGTTCCTTCATTCAACGGATAGTGTCGATTATGTTTTATCTAGATAAAGATAAACCTTATTTTTTCAAGCAAATGCTGTGTGAAAAAGGGTAAACGGGCGATGAGGCCGTCTGAATGGAGATAAAAAGAAGACTGATGTTTCAGACGGCCTTTAGATATTCTATCGCATCACATTGTTCCAATCGCTTTCAAAATAACTGACGAGAATTTGGTTGTTCAAATAATTTGCTTCAACCTTGCGCCTTGCCATATCGGGCGGAAAACGGAACATTTCGGCGGCGGTTTGGGCATTGAGATAACGCGTGGGGACGTCGAATTTTTGCGGAATAGGGAAGTTTTGGTCAAACCCTGCCAACACAAATCCCCATTCGCCAAAGGAGGGGACGTAGACATGATAGGGCGCGGTATTCAACTTGGCCGCTTCGAGGGTGGCAACGACCGACCAGTAGGCATTAGGGGCGAAATAAGGCGAAGTGGATTGCACAACAATTTTGCCCTGCGGCTCAAGATGGCGGGCAACGAGGCGGTACATGGGGACGGAGTAGAGTTTGCCCAGCGAGAAATTGGACGGGTCGGGCAGGTCGATGATGATAACGTCGAATTTTTCAGACGACCCCTCCAGCCATTTGGCGGCATCGTCGTTGACGACGTGCATTTTGGGATGGGACAGCGAGCCTTGATTGAGCGCGCTTAAGGTGGCGGAGGTTTTAAAAGTAGCAGTCATGTCGGGGTCGAGATCGACCAAAGTAACGTTTTTGACCTGCGGATATTTCAAGACTTCGCGTGCCGCCAATCCATCGCCGCCGCCGAGAATCAGGACGCGTTCGGCGTTCGGCACCATCTGCATGGCAGGCAGAACGAGTGCTTCATGGTAACGGGCTTCGTCGCGTGAGGAGAATTGCAGGTTGCCGTTGATGTAGAGGCGGGTGTCGTCTTTCCAGCGGGTAACGACGAGCCGCTGGTAGGGCGAGTGGCTTTGATAAACGACGGGGTCGCCGAAATAGCTTTGCTCGGCTTTGAAGGAAATGCGGTCGGCGTAGGCGAAGGTGATGGCGAGGATGGACAAGACAATCAGCGCGCGCAGGCGGATGGCGCGGTAGCGGGGCAGTTCGGCTTTGAAGACGCGCGCGGTAAGGTAGGCGACGGCGGCGTTGAGGATGCCGAACAATAAGGCGGAACGCGCCATGCCGAGTTTTGGGGCGAGCAGGAGCGGAAATAATAAGGAGACGGCAAGTGCACCCAAGTAGTCGAAAGTCAGGACTTTGGAAACGAGTTCTTTAAACTCCGCGCCTTTTTGGTTTAACACGCGCATGACCAAAGGAATTTCCATACCGACAACCATGCCGACAATCAGCACAAAGGCGTAGAGCAGGGTGCGGAACGGGGCGGCGGATAAACCAAAGGCCACAAATAATGCCAGCGCGGAAATACCGCCGATGATGCCGACCAGAAGTTCGATTTCGATGAAGCGGTGCAACACGTCTTTATCTTTGATGTATTGGGTCAGGTGCGCGCCTATGCCCATCGAGAAAAGATAAAGCCCGATGACGGAGGAAAACTGCAAAATACTGTCGCCCAAAAGATAGCTTGCGAGTGCGGCGATGATGAGCTCGTAAGCGAGGCCGCAGCTGGCGACGATGAAGACGGAGATAATGAGGGTGCGGTGGGCATTCATGATGACGTTTTTGTGGCTTGAGTGTGGGCAATGTAATGATTTTTAAGGTGGGCTGCAAGTTTATTTATAGGATGTAGAAAAGGCCGTCTGAACGAATTGTTTCAGACGGCCTTTAATCTGTCAGGCATTAATAGCGGTGTTTGAATACCATGCCCACTGCGTAAGAAGATTTTTTCGGCAAATCTTCTTCGTATTTCGGATTGACGTTTTCTTTCAACCAGCCGGCGCCGAGTGTGGCGGTCGTCCGTTTGGAGAAGCTGTAATCAGTGCTGACGGCGACGTGTTTGTAGTCCTCGCCGATAGAGCTTTTACCGTAGGCGAAGCCGATTTGAGGTTTGAAATTGCCGATTTTATATGAACCCGACACCATAAATTCTTTGGTGTTGTTGATTTCTTTGTCGTAAGAACCGGCTACGTTGCCTGCCGCATCTTTCCATACGCCCCAGCAGCTGAAGCCGTCGCAAGTGTTTTTGGCGTATTGGAACGCGGCATCGACGGAGATTTTGTCTTTGCTGTATCCGGCCATGAAAGCGTGGGCTTGGAAGTCTTTGGTTTCGGTTGGAGAGTCGTTGGGTGCGTATTCGGCAGCGTAGTGGGCGTTAAAGCCGTTGTTGGGGTGGTAGTAGTCCACGCCCCAGCCGAAGACCCAGTCGCCGTCACGTTTTTTGTCCGGATTCCAGTCGTTATTGTTGCGCGCGGCATTGGAACCTGGGGAGACGTTGAATTTGAATTGGAAACCGTTTTTCCAAGGCGATTCATAAGCCATGGAAACGCGGCGTTGGCCGAAACGGGAAATTTTGCCGAATTCCAAAATCGGGCTGTTGGTGTCGAACGGGTTCAGATAGATGCTGTTCATAGGGGTACTGATGTAACCCATTTTGACGGTGCCGAGGTTTTTGTAGCTGTTGAGCGCAACGTATGAGTCGGCGGTACCCCAGCCGCCCCAGCGGTCGGAATCGAAGTAAATAAAGGAGCCAAGTTGCCATTTCAACCATAAGTCGTTGTTGAGCGGTACTTCATCGGAGAGATAAAGACTGGAACTTTTATCGGAAATGGTTGTAGAGGTTACACCGGTTTTATTGTTGTGTTCGACCTCGGTCATGATGTAGATGGTACCGCTCATTTTAGGTTCGGCGTGGGCGAAGCTTATGGAAGAGCCGATGAGGGTAGTGGCAACAAAACAAGATAACTTGTTCATTTTGTTCTCCTTTTATGTCTTTTTCTTAATTGGGGACGGGAAATTCGGATAATCTTATTTGACAAATTATAAAAAATCAATACATTTGTAACTTATCGTAGGATAAATTGAAAAATAGTTTTCAGTTACGTATTTTTGTGTTAATTTGCCAACAATCTTAGACGGCTGCTTTTATTTCGATGGTATATGTAGTTTTAAACACTATTTTTATATCTAAAAATAGAGGATTTAACTGGATTTTAAAACCTCAAATATTTGTAGTTAAGTGTAGTTTGAATAATCAGGCCGTCTGAAAAAGAAGAATACCCAAAAGAAGGAATGAAATATGGCCGGAAAAACCTATCCGCTGTTGGCTGCATCATTGGCCGCCGTATTTGCGTTGTCGGCGTGCAGCCGCGATGTCAAACCCGCCCCTG
Organism: Neisseria sp. P0022.S010; assembly: GCF_051956635.1. Classification (NCBI taxonomy): domain Bacteria; kingdom Pseudomonadati; phylum Pseudomonadota; class Betaproteobacteria; order Neisseriales; family Neisseriaceae; genus Neisseria; species Neisseria sp. P0022.S010. The sequence continues at coordinate 4,754 of NZ_JBQCXF010000091.1, forward strand.
AGTTTAAGCGTACTGATTATGAGCGCGTGGTGGTCAGCAACGGCGTCGAGCCGGGCACGCTGGATCCGCAGATGAGCGGCGATATGGCGGCGGGTGCGATTATCCGTCAGCTGATGGATGGTTTGGTCGGTACGGATGCCGAAGGCAAAACCATTCCTGCTTTGGCGGAAAGATGGGAAAGCAAGGGCGAGCGTGTCTGGACTTTCCATCTGCGTGATGCCAAATGGAGCAATGGCGATCCGATTACCGCCGAGGATTTTGTGTACAGCTTCCGCCGTCTTGCCGATCCGGCCACGGGCGCACCTTTCGGCAGCTATTTGGTCGATGCTCAAGTGGAAAATGCGGAAGATATATTAAACGGCAAAGCCAAGCCTGAGACATTGGGCGTTAAGGCGTTGGACGCAAAAACCCTGCAATTTACGCTGATTGCGCCCGTACCTTATTTCCCCGATATGCTGATTCAGCAATTCACGTTTCCGGTGCACCGCGCCACTGTCGAAAAATACGGCAATAAGTGGACGCAACCCGGTCATTATGTTTCCAGTGGCGCTTATCTGTTAAAGGATTGGAAAGTCAACAGCCACATCAATATGGAACGCAACCCCAATTATTACGATAAAGACAAAGTGGCCATTCCGAAGGCGGTTTTCTTGTCAGGCAGCGGCGAGTACAACCGTTATCGCGCCAATGAAATTGATGTGACTTACGGCATTCCTAGTGATCAGGTCAAAGTGGCGGATATTGAGTTTCCGGGACAAGTGAAACGTACAACTTCTTTGTGCAGCTGGTATTTGGAGCCGAACCACGAAGCGGCACCGTTTAATGATCCGCGCGTCCGCAAGGCGCTCAATATGCTGACGCGCCGCGACATCGTCGTCAAAGTGGGCGGCCGCGGCGATACGCCTGCGTTCCAATTGACGCCGCCGCAAATGCAGGGCGTGATTCCTGTTTATCCGGAGTGGAAAGAGTGGACGCCTGAAAAACGCATCGAAACCGCACGCAAACTGTTGAACGAAGCAGGCTACAACGATGACCATCCTCTTGAGTTCGATATTTTGTACAGCACCAGCGAAGCGTCCAAAAAACAAATCACTGCCGTGCAGTCGGTGTGGAAGGCCGCCATTCCGTTTATCCGTCCGACTTTGTCCAACGAGGAATGGAAAACTTATTTGGATACGCGCGCACAAGGCAATTTCAAGGTTTCGTTCAGCGGCTGGTGTTCCGATTTCAACGATCCGGCAGGCATGCTCAATATCTTGAAATCCAACAATTCAAACAATGCATTCCGCTACAAAAGCGCGGCGTTTGATACATTTATGAACAATACGCTGAAAGATGGTGTCAGCAAGGAAGCGCGCAGCCAGCTTTATGCCGATGCAGAGAAGCAGCTTCAAGAAGACGCTGCACTGATTCCGCTGTATCATCAGGTTGAAGTGCGTATGGTTAAACCCGATATTATCGGCTATTCCGACAAAGACCCTTTGCGGAACTATACGGTCAAGAGCTGGTCGTTCGCACCGAAAAAATAGATTGATTATAGACAGCACAAGCTTTCAGACGGCCTTGATGACAGGGGCCGTCTGAAACAATAGGAGACATAACACATGAAATCTGTACAACAACGTTTGTCCGCTTTACGCGAAGCCATGAAAAAACATGGCGTGGACGCGTTTGTCATTCCTTCCGCCGATCCGCACCTTTCCGAATACCTGCCCGAGCATTGGCAGGCACGCCGCGATTTTTCCGGCTTTACCGGTTCGGCAGGCACTTTGGTGGTAACCGCCGATAAAGCTGGCGTGTGGACGGACAGCCGCTATTGGGAACAGGCCGGCCAACAGCTTGCGCCAAACGGCATCGAGCTGCAAAAAATGGGCGTTGATGCGCCTTATACCGAGTGGCTGGCACAAAATCTGCCCGAGGGTGCAGTGGTCGGCGCGCCTGCCGATATGTTCGCACTCAGCGGCGAGCGCGGTTTGAAACAGGCACTTGCCGCCAAAAACATCCGCCTCGAATACCCAGAAACTTTGTTGGACGAAGTGTGGGACGACCGTCCTGCATTGCCGACTCCGGAAATCTACGTTCACCATCCCGACTACGTTTCCGAAACCGCGGCCGAAAAACTGGCCCGTATCCGTGTGGCCATGAAAGAGCAGGGTGCGGATGCGCATTTGGTTTCTTCTTTGGACGACATCGCTTGGATTACCAATCTGCGCGGCGACGATGTGCCGTTCAACCCTGTGTTCTTATCTCATCTGTTTATCAGCCAAGACAAAGCCGTATTGTTTACCGATGCAGGCCGTCTGAAAGCCGAATCTGCTGAAGCCTTGAAAGCAGCAGGTTTTGAAGTGTTGCCTTATGCGCAAGCGGCGGACTATTTGGCAGGCGTTAAGGGTGCATTGTTGATTGATCCGAATAAAACCGCCGTCGGCACTTTGCGCCGCCTGCCTGAAGACGTTCGTTTGATTGAAGCCATCCACCCCAGCACATTCTTTAAATCGGTTAAATCCGATGCCGACATCGCCCATATCCGCAATACCATGGCGGAAGACGGCGCGGCATTGTGCGGCTTCTTTGCCGAGTTTGAACAAATTTTGGCAGACGGCGGCGAATTGAGCGAGTTGGACATCGACGGAATGCTCTACAAACACCGCAGCCAACGTCCAGGCTTTATTTCGCCAAGTTTCGACACCATCGCCGGCTACAATGCCAATGCCGCCTTGCCGCATTACAGCGCGACACCGGAAAACAACAGCAAAATCAAAGGCGACGGTATGCTGCTGATTGACTCCGGCGGCCAATACTGGGGCGGTACGACCGACATCACACGCGTGGTGCCCGTCGGCAATCCGAGTGCGGCCATGAAACGCGACTACACTTTGGTGTTGAAAGCGCATATTTCTTTGGCGGAAACCATTTTCCCTGAAAACATCAAAGGCCCGATGATTGATGCCATCTGCCGCAAATCGCTCTGGCAGGCACAATGCGACTACGGTCACGGTACAGGTCATGGCGTGGGCTATTTCCTCAATGTGCACGAAGGCCCGCAAAGCATTGCCGTTGCCGCCGTACCGCAACCGCATCACGCGATGAAGTCAGGTATGCTGACTTCCAACGAGCCGGGTCTTTACCGTCCGGGCAAATGGGGTATCCGTATCGAAAGCTTGGTGATCAACCGTCCGGTTGAAAACCCAGAGGAAACCGAGTTCGGCAAATTCCTGTATTTCGAGACCGTTACCCTCTGCCCGATCGATACGCGCCTCATCGATACCAAACTGATGACCGGTAGCGAAATCGAATGGCTGAACCAATATCACGCCGAAGTACGCCGTCGTCTCGAGCCTTTGACAGAGGGCGCGGCCAAAGCATGGCTGATTGAGCGCACCGAACCTTTGGTGCGTTAACGTGAAAGGCCGTCTGAAACGGCGGATACCAAGTTTCAGACGGCCTGATAACAACAATTATCTACAAACTACAAAACCTTACCCGACTCCGAATAAAAACAATAACCCGGTCGGAATAGAGAGAGAAACCGGCGCGGCGACGTTACAGATGCCTGCTGCCATTCATCCGATTTCCGCTTCAGGTCAGCTTTGTTTTCACGAGTCCGGTATGTTCAGACAGGACAGCCTGATTATGTTGAAATTCATCATCAAACGGATATGTGCTTCCATCCCGACCATGCTGGTGTTGATTACCGTATCGTTTTTCCTGATGCGGCTCGCACCGGGTAGCCCGTTCACAGGCGAACGCAACCTGCCGCCTGCGGTCATGGCCAACATCGAAGCCAAATACCACCTCAATGATCCGATGTACCTCCAATATTTCCACTACCTCAAACAATTGGCGCAGGGGGATTTGGGGCCGTCGTTCAAATATAAAGATTTCAGCGTTAATGAGTTGCTTGCCCAATCCCTGCCGGTATCGGCGGAACTCGGCTTCTATGCCTTTTTGATTGCCGCCATCTTCGGCATGTTTATCGGCATCATCGCTGCCTTAAAACAAAACAGTTGGCTGGATTATGCGCTGATGAGCGGTGCGATGACCGGTATCGTCGTTCCCAGCTTTGTGATGGCGCCGGTATTGGTACTGGTGTTTGCCGTCAGACTGCAATGGCTGCCTGCCGGCGGCTGGAACGATGGCGCACTGATGAACTTGATTTTACCCGTCGTTACTTTGTCCATCGGTTATGTATCCAGTATCGCGCGGATTACGCGCGGCGCGATGATTGAAGTATTGAACAGCCCCTTTATCCGCACGGCACGCGCCAAAGGCCTGCCCATGAGCCGTATCATTCTGCGCCATGCGCTGCGTCCGGCCATGCTGCCGATTGTTTCTTTCTTAGGCCCAGCATTCGTCGGCATCATCACCGGCTCCATTGTGATTGAAAACGTGTTCGGTATTCCCGGCGTCGGACAATTGTTTGTCAACGGTGCGCTCAACCGCGACTACGGCATGATTTTGGGTTTGACGATTTTGGTGGGCATCATGACCATTTTGTTTAACGCCATCCTTGATATTCTGTATGCCATTATTGACCCGAAAATCCGTTATTAATCCCATTTGCGCAAAGGCCGTCTGAAACGTTCAGACGGCCTGAAGAAAGAATAAAAAGCGAGAGAGAACATTATGTTATTCAAAAAGAAGCAGACTCAGGCCCTTGCAGAGGCAGCAGAATACGCCCAAGTACACGGCAAAAGCCTGTGGAGCGACGCATGGCGGCGTTTTAAACAGAACAAAGCGGCGGTGTACAGTATTATCATCCTGTTGCTGATCAGCATTTTTGTGATTGTGGCGCCATGGATCGTCCGCTACACCTACGACTTCACCGACTGGGACAATATGCAGATTCCGCCGTCCTTTTCTACCCATCACTATCTGGGTACGGATTTGCTCGGCCGCGATTTGCTGTCGCG